>NZ_RQZB01000002.1:0-207929 GCF_003859975.1 Streptococcus sp. OH4692_COT-348 | reverse complement strand
TGTCATTTTGTGGGTCTGCCTCTAAAGGATTCAGAGTTTTTAGACCCACACCTGTTGATTTGACAAGAGTTTCAGCTACTTTCGAAGAAGCATTACTTTCTGTAAAAATTGTTTTAACCTTATAGGTTTTAACAAATTCCTGAATTTCTGTTAGTTGTCTTGGACTTGGTTCTTGTTCTGGAGAGATACCTGCAATACCAAGTTGATTGAGTCCAAATCGCTTAGCTAGATAAGAAAAGGCTGTATGCTGTGTTACAAAAGTTTTCTGAGTCGCTTTTTCAAATTTAGGCTGGAATTTCTTTGTCAATTCTTGAGCTTTTTTGATAAAGGCTTGCGCATTTTTCTGATAAGTTTCTTTATGCTCACTATCTACCTCTGAAAGTTTATCAGCGATAATCTGAGCTTCTTCGCCAGCTTTTTCAGGATCTAGCCATGTGTGAGGATCATAGAGCGTTTTTTCATCAACTCCATCACCTGCTTCCACATCTTCTAGACCAGGGACTCGGTCCAAGGTCATTCCTTCTGAAGCCTCTAAAACCTTAACTTTAGATTTTTTAAGATTGGGATCCAGACTTCCTGCCCAAGATTCGAGCGTATGCGAATGGTAAACAAAGACATCTGCATCATAGATGGCTGCGATATCATTTGCTGAAGGTTCAAAGGAGTGAATTCCGCTACTTGACTGAATCATTCGAACATCATTCAAGTCACCAGATACTTCCTTGACCATGGCATAGATAGGATAAAAACTGGTCACAATTTTCATCCCTTTACCTGACTGGCTTTCCTTCTGCCCACAAGCAGCTAAACACAAAAGAAAGACACTTAACAACACTAAAAACAAATTTTGTTTCTTCATAAAAACTCCTTAACTAGTTATTTAACTAGTTAATATTCTACTCCAATTTTTTTTATTGTCAAGCATTTTATGAACTAGTTAATAGATTTTCTGATTTTAAACTATAAAAAAACCTTGCAACTAGGTTACAAGGTTAATGACATTAATCAAAGTTAACGTATTCTTTTTGAAGTTCAAGGACTTCTTCCATTGTTGAACACTCTGTAAGGGCACGGTTAGCGTACTCTTCCATCTTAGCAGTATCCAATTTCTTCATCAAGCTACGTGTACGAAGTACAGATGTTGCTGACATAGAGAACTCATCCAAGCCCATTCCGACAAGAAGTGGAACAGCTTTTTGGTCACCAGCCATCTCACCACACATACCAGCCCATTTACCTTCAGCGTGAGCTGCCTTGATAACGTTGTTGATCAAGCGAAGGATTGATGGGTTATATGGTTGGTAAAGGTATGAAACTTGCTCGTTCATACGGTCTGCTGCCATTGAGTATTGGATCAAGTCGTTTGTTCCAATTGACATGAAGTCTACTTCTTTTGCAAATTGGTCTGCAAGCATTGCTGCTGCAGGGATTTCAATCATGATACCAACTTGGATGTCATCCGCAACTGCAACACCTTCAGCAAGAAGGTTTGCTTTTTCTTCTTCATAAACTGCTTTGGCTGCACGGAATTCTTTCAAAAGGGCAACCATTGGGAACATGATACGCAATTGACCATGAACAGAAGCACGAAGAAGGGCACGGATTTGTGTACGGAACATTGCATCTCCAGTTTCAGAAATAGAGATACGAAGGGCACGGAATCCAAGGAATGGGTTCATTTCATGTGGCATATCAAAGTAAGGAAGTTCCTTATCTCCACCGATATCCATTGTACGAACAACCACAGGCTTACCATTCATTCCCTCAAGAACAGCTTTGTATGCTTCATACTGCTCGTCTTCTGTTGGGAAATCTTGAGAATCCATGTACAAGAACTCTGTACGGTAAAGTCCAACAGCTTCTGCACCGTTGTTGTTAACACCTTCAACGTCTTTTGGAGTACCGATGTTAGCAGCCAACTCGAAGTGTTTACCGTCAGCAGTCACTGTTTGAGCATCTTTCAAAAGTGCCCACTCAGCTTTTTGTTTAGCATAAGCTTCACCAGCTGCTTTAAATTCTGCCGCTTGTTCATCTGTTGGGTTGATAATCACTTCACCAGTAATTCCGTTAACGGCAAGGATATCACCGTCTTTCACCACTTCAGTGATGTTATTTGTTCCCAATACAGCTGCAATTTCAAGTGTACGTGCCATGATAGCTGAGTGACTTGTACGTCCACCGATGTTTGTTACAAAAGCTTTTACAAAGTTTTTGTCCAATTGAGCTGTATCAGATGGTGTCAAGTCATGTGCAATCACGATTACTTCTTCGTTAATAGAAGCTGGGTTTGGCAATTTTTTACCAAGAAGGTTTGCCAATACACGTTTTGTCACGTCGCGGATATCCGCTGCACGTTCTTGCATGTATGGGTTGTCTTCCATGCCTTCAAAGATAGTGATGAACATGTCAGTCACTTCTTTAAGACCTGCTTCAGCATTGACTTTCTTAGCACGGATTGTTTCTTTAATCTGACCAATCAATTCTGGGTCAGCAAGAACCATCAAATGAGCGTCAAAAACTTGTGCCGCTTCTTCACCTAGCGTACCTACAGCTTTCTCACGGATAAGTGAAAGCTCGTTTTGAGAAGCTTCAAGAGCAACATCTAAACGAGCCTCTTCTGCGTTTGTATCTTCGACTGAAACAGTCTCGAATGACAAATCCGGTTGAACGAGTAGATATGCTTTTGCAACTGCAACACCGTCAGATGCTGCGATTCCTTTAAGCATTTCTGTCATTTTCCTTATGCCAATCCTTCTTTTTCCATTGTTTCTGAGATTGCAGCGATAGCATCATCTGCATCTGCACCTTCAGCTGAGATAGTTACGTCAGCACCTTGGCCAACACCAAGACTCATAACACCCATGATTGATTTAAGGTTAACTGATTTACCTTTGTACTCAAGAGTGATATCTGAAGCAAATTTGCTAGCAGTTTGTACCAACAATGTTGCTGGACGTGCGTGAATACCTGTTTCTGCCACTACGTGGAAATCTTTAGAAGCCATAGTTTGACTCTCCTTTTGTTCTTTCTTTTTTGAGTTATATGTGATAACCCTTACAATTTGGTATTATATCATCTTCTAGGATTTTTTTCAAGCATTTTATGGGATTTATTCGATTTCCTTTCAGATAACTTGCTGAAAATCTTCTATCTTATGTAACAAAACACAGGATATAGTTTTTCAAAAAACAAATTATAGGATAATTATCACTATTTTAGAAAACAAACACTACATATTGTGTTTTGTTAGGTTATGTAGAAAAAAAGACCACTATATTTAGTTTTAAATCATTGACAAAAATTTATTTTCTGATATACTAGGATAGAATTAAATTTTAAAGAGGAGTTACACAATGGTAACCGTTTATTCTAAAAACAACTGTGTTCAATGTAAGATGACCAAGCGTTTCTTGGACAGTAATAATGTCGCTTATCGTGAAATCAATCTTGATGAGCAACCTGAGTACATCGATCAGGTTAAAGAGCTCGGTTTCAGCGCAGCTCCTGTTATCCAAACACCAACTGAAGTCTTTTCAGGTTTCCAACCAGGAAAACTAAAACAATTAGCATAATCTTAGTACATCATCCAGAAGAAACTGCTTCTAGGGCTAACTTAGAAGCCTTTCTTTTGTAATTAGATAAGGGAAATTTTATGGGATTAAAACATCTTGAGGACGTGACTTACTTCCGTCTTAATAACGAAATCAACCGTCCTGTTAATGGACAAATCATGCTTCATAAAGATAAAGAAGCCTTGGATGCTTTCTTTAAAGAAAATGTAGTTCCAAACACTATGGTTTTTGATTCAATCAAGAATAAAATCAACTACCTCATTGAACACAACTACATCGAAACAGCCTTTATCAAGAAATACCGTCCAGAGTTCTTGGAAGAATTGTCACAATTTATCAAAGACCAAAACTTCCAATTCAAGTCGTTCATGGCTGCTTATAAATTTTACAATCAGTACGCCTTGAAGACTAATGATGGGGAATATTATCTTGAAAGCATGGAAGACCGTGTCTTCTTTAACGCCCTTTATTTCGCTGATGGGAATGAAGCTGTTGCAATCGATATTGCAAATGAAATCATCCACCAACGCTACCAACCAGCTACTCCTTCCTTCTTGAATGCTGGACGTGCTCGTCGTGGAGAATTGGTATCTTGCTTCTTGATCCAAGTCACTGATGATATGAACTCTATCGGACGTTCTATCAACTCAGCTCTTCAACTTTCACGTATTGGTGGTGGTGTGGGAATTACTCTCAGCAACCTTCGTGAAGCTGGTGCACCTATCAAAGGATATGAAGGAGCAGCTTCTGGTGTCGTTCCTGTTATGAAACTTTTCGAAGATAGCTTCTCTTACTCTAACCAATTGGGTCAACGTCAAGGCGCTGGTGTTGTTTACCTCAATGTCTTTCACCCAGATATCATCGCCTTTCTTTCAACTAAGAAAGAAAATGCCGATGAAAAAGTTCGTGTTAAGACCCTTTCACTTGGTGTTGTGGTGCCCGATAAATTCTACGAATTGGCACGTAAAAATGAAGAAATGTACCTCTTCAGCCCTTACTCTGTAGAGCTTGAATACGGTGTGCCATTCAACTATATCGACATCACTGAGAAATACGATGAACTAGTCGCAAATCCAAATATCCGTAAGACAAAAATCAAGGCGCGTGATTTGGAAACTGAAATCTCTAAATTACAGCAAGAGTCTGGCTACCCTTATGTAGTCAACATTGATACGGCTAACCGTGCAAATCCTGTTGATGGAAAAATCATCATGAGTAACTTGTGTTCTGAGATTCTTCAAGTCCAAGAACCAAGCTTGATCAACGATGCTCAAGAATACCTTCAAATGGGGACGGACGTTTCATGTAACCTTGGTTCAACCAATGTGGTTAACATGATGACTTCACCTGATTTTGGTCGTTCTATCCGTGCTATGGTTCGTGCCTTAACTTTCGTTACAGATAGTTCACACATCGTAGCTGTTCCTACCATCGACCACGGAAATAGCCAAGCTCATACCTTTGGTCTTGGTGCCATGGGACTTCACAGCTACCTTGCCCAACAATTGATTGAATATGGATCGCCTGAGTCTGTTGAATTTACAAGCATCTACTTCATGCTCATGAACTACTGGACCTTGGTAGAATCAAACAATATCGCGCGTGAACGTGGTATCACCTTCCACAACTTTGAAAAATCAGACTATGCTAACGGAAGCTACTTCGACAAGTATGTGACTGGCGAGTTTGTTCCAAAATCAGAACGTGTTAAAGAACTCTTCAAAGATGTCTTTATCCCAAGTGCTGCTGACTGGGCTGAACTTCGAGACAAGGTTCAAGCAGATGGACTTTACCACCAAAACCGTCTAGCTGTTGCTCCAAATGGTTCGATCAGTTACATCAATGACGTTTCTGCTTCTATCCACCCGATTACGCAACGTATCGAAGAGCGTCAAGAAAAGAAAATCGGTAAAATCTACTATCCTGCTGCTGGCTTGTCAACAGAAACCATTCCTTACTACACTTCTGCTTACGACATGGATATGCGTAAGGTGATTGATGTCTATGCAGCTGCAACTGAGCACGTGGACCAAGGACTTTCACTCACTCTCTTCATGCGTAGTGACATTCCAAAAGGACTTTACGAATGGAAGAAAGAAAACAAACAAACGACACGTGACTTGTCAATCCTTCGTAACTATGCCTTTAACAAGGGTATCAAGTCTATCTACTACGTCCGTACCTTTACAGACGACGGTGGGGAGGTTGGTGCTAACCAATGTGAAAGCTGTGTGATTTAATGGAAATAAAGAAGAAAATAATTCACTCTTTTTCATTACTGGCATTAGCAATTCTTGGATATTCATTTGGTTTTTTGTCAATATTAAGTCTGAATTTTGATTCCAAATCAACTGTGTTCATAGCTTTCGCGTCATTCGTTCTCCTTCTAATTAATACTGATATATATAAACTGATTTTAAACTATAAAAATGTTGAAATTTTTGATGAACTTAATATGAATAAGTACATCAATACTTTAAAAGGGGGCTATTTATACTCTACTTTTTATGGTTCGATTATCAAGTCTGTAAACGAAATAAATCTTTTTTATACAAATCTAAGTTGCGATAATATTAAAACACATCCAATATTATTTATCCTAACTGTTTTACTGCCATTCATAGCGCCATTTATATTAATATTTATTATCAAAAGAATAAATTATTTAATAATGTCAAAAGAACATAAAATCCGAATGTTTATTATGACATTACTAATAGGAAGTCGTATTGAATTACGTAATATTGTTGTAAAAGAATATTATCATTCTATACTAAAAAATGCTGAACTGGAATTAAAGAAAAAGCTAAACATAGATTCAATCCATCTAGCTCCTGTTTCCAATCAGGATATTAGTATTTATTCAATTAACAAAGATTCATATATCTTGACTGTTCAAACAAAATATATAGATACTGCAGAGGAAGAGTCGCTAACTATTGAATCCCTTTTATTAAAAATTCAAATAGATTTTAAAAATAATATGATAAATCATGTTAAATTTTTTAACTAATAAATGACCACCATTCTTTACTATCAATTTAAGAAAGAGATTTCAAATGGAAACTTACTACAAAGCCATTAACTGGAATGCCATCGAAGATGTCATCGACAAATCAACTTGGGAAAAACTGACGGAGCAATTCTGGCTTGATACACGTATTCCCTTATCAAATGACTTGGATGACTGGAGAAAACTATCAAATGTAGAAAAAGACTTGGTTGGAAAAGTCTTTGGTGGTTTAACCCTTCTCGACACTATGCAATCTGAAACTGGGGTTCAAGCCCTTCGCGCAGACATCCGTACACCACATGAGGAAGCTGTTTTCAATAACATCCAATTTATGGAATCTGTCCACGCTAAATCTTACTCATCAATCTTTTCTACCTTGAATACTAAGGCTGAGATTGAAGAAATTTTCGAATGGACCAATACCAATCCTTACCTACAAAAGAAGGCTGAGATTGTCAACGAAATCTACCTAAACGGTAGCCCACTTGAAAAGAAAGTTGCCAGCGTCTTCCTCGAAACCTTCCTCTTCTACTCTGGTTTCTTCACTCCCCTCTACTATCTCGGTAACAACAAACTAGCCAACGTTGCGGAAATCATTAAATTGATCATTCGTGATGAGTCTGTTCACGGAACTTACATTGGTTACAAATTCCAACTTGGTTTCAATGAATTACCTGAAGATGAGCAAGAAAAACTCAAAGAATGGATGTACGATCTGCTCTATACTCTTTACGAGAATGAAGAAGGTTATACAGAGAGCCTCTATGACGGTGTTGGTTGGACGGAAGAAGTCAAAACCTTCCTTCGCTACAATGCTAACAAGGCACTCATGAACCTGGGACAAGATCCACTTTTCCCAGACTCAGCAGATGATGTCAATCCAATCGTCATGAACGGTATTTCAACAGGAACATCTAACCACGACTTCTTCTCTCAAGTCGGAAATGGTTACCTTCTTGGCGAAGTTGAAGCCATGCAAGACGATGACTACAACTACGGTTTGGACTAATTCACTTATCCCAGAACTGATAACAAATATCATGGTTTGTTTAAAACAACCATGATGTTTTTGTTTTTGTTTTCTTTTGTTTTTTAAATTGATTGATTGAATACTTTATGATAAAATAGTAATAGAAATAGAGGTGATAACGATGTTAAAGCAGGAAAAACTAGATAATATTCTAGAAACGGTAAATACAAAGGGAACTATTACTGTAAAAGAAATCATGACTCGCTTGGATGTATCAGATATGACTGCTAGACGCTACTTACAAGAGTTAGCAGACAAGGATTTACTTGTTCGAGTGCACGGTGGTGCTGAAAAAATTCGCACAGGTTCCATTTTAAATAATGAACGTTCCAATATTGAAAAACAAAGCTTACAGATTGCAGAAAAACAAGAAATTAGTCGTTTTGCAGGCCATTTGATTGATGAAGGGGAAACAATTTTTATTGGGCCAGGGACAACCTTGGAATCTTTTGCCCGTGAACTTCCAATTGATAATATTCGTGTTGTAACAAACAGTTTACCAGTCTTTCTCATCTTAAACGAACGAAAACTAACAGATTTGATTTTAATCGGTGGCAACTATCGCTCTATCACTGGAGCCTTTGTGGGAACACTAACCTTGCAAAACTTGGCCAATCTCCAATTTTCTAAAGCCTTCGTTAGCTGTAATGGTATTCAGGACAATGCGATTGCGACCTTTAGTGAAGAGGAAGGTGAATCCCAACGCATCGCCCTCAATAATTCCAATAAAAAATACTTACTAGCTGACAATAGTAAGTTCAATAAATTTGATTTTTATACCTTCTACAATATCTCTGATATTGATACCATCGTTTCAGACTCTAAACTGAGCAAAGAAACGTTTGAACAACTTTCGAAACAAACAAAAATTATTCTCTCTAAACCATAAAACTATCCCCACCGATTGGTGGGGATTTTTGTCAACAATTTAATCAATAATCTGACTTTTCCGCTACTTTCTTGTACCAGTGAGCTGATTTCTCAGAAAATAATAGCTAATAATTAAATCGCTGGCTTCTAACCTGGCTTCCTCCACGGAGCTTGTTATAAATTCAAGCTCAGGAAATTTTGATTGTGCCACCTGATTCATTTCTTGAATTTCTTCTACCCTGATAAAACGAACTTCTTTTTTAGACTTATGACGCTGGTATAATTTACCAATCAGATTACCCGTTGCAGAGCCTAGCTCATAACATAAGGAATGGTCACGAATAAAAAATCGCTTAGATGACAAACAAGGTCATGTCCTTCATCATATAAAGGAATGGATTGTCTAACATGCTCATCAAAATGTTGAGCTACACCATTACCAAAACTCCATTGTGTTCCATTTTGAATAACAATTTCATTTCCAACTTCCATAGACTACTCCTCTTCTCCCTTGACTTTCCAGTTTACTAATACCAATGCTAACACAACCATCGAACCCCCAAGAACCAAATTCAATGTAAACGGCTCATGTAAGCCTATAATAGAAAAGAGAGTTGAAAATACTGGAACTAAAAACAAGAAACTGCTAGCTACTGTTGCTCCCCTTTGTCCTAGACTATAAAACCACAGTCCAAACGAACCAACAGACGCAGGAATAATTAACCATATAAACCAAACCCAGCCCCAAAATCCTAAATTTAGAAAGTTATAACTTTCATGCACAGGTATTGAGAATAAGTAAAGGAATACCCCACCTAATAACAGTTGCCAAGCTGTAAATATCCATGGCCCATTATCAAAAGGAATTTTCTTAGTGACAACTGTATTGACTGACCAACAAAATGAACCAAGTAAAGCAAACAAAGCACCTAAACTAAACGCAGATACATCTAGTCCAATACAAGTAACAACTCCAGCCACACCTAATATTAAGGCACTTATCTTCTGAATAGTCAATGTATCTTTTAACAAAAAATGTGCTAAGAAAGCTAACCAAAGAGGATTCGTAAATAAGATAATGGAAGACATCGATGACGACACATCATGAGCTAGGGCAAGATTAAGAAATCCCATGGTTCCAGCTGTCTGTAAGAGCCCGATAGTCACAACCAATATAAACCCCTTTATCTTGCTACCTTGACTTTTAGGGATGATAGTCTCTCCCTTGCCAAATAAAAACGATAATACCAACATCACTAACCCAGCAATAATAAATCGAACACCCCCAAGTAATAATGGAGGAGTCTTTTCAACTACTATGAGATATTTCCCAGTTGGAAAAGACGACCCCATAAAAAGTGTGGTAAGTAATATAGAAATCAAAAAAATAAAATTTGAACCTCGTTTCATTTATTTCCCTTCTTTCAAAAGATATTGATGATATTTTTTGTCTTTTATTCTACTCTTTTAAAAATGAATGTCAAGAGATTTATCAAAAAATTCCAAGATTATTTTTTTAAACTCCTATGTATTGAGAAAAAAACAAAAAAAGACTATACTGGTAATTGTGGATAATGATTATCTTTTTATATGGAGGTACAAACATGCGATTGTCATCAGGTTGGGAACAGTCAGTCTATGTCTTACTCATGTTAGATCAGCTCCCTGAAGGAAAATATATCAATACAATTTCCTTGAGTGAACGGCTAGAAGTTTCAGATTCTTATTTGAAAAAAATTATAAAACTATTAGACAACGAAGGATTGGTTAAATCCGTTAGAGGGAAAAATGGAGGCGTTGCTCTTTCTAAACCCCTCAGCCAAATCACCTTTTACGATGTATTTGTAGCTATAGAAGGAAAAAATCGAATCTTTGAAAGTCAAAATCTTCTAAAAAAATTCTTAGGCAACGAGGAAAGTAAAAAGGCTAAAAGATGCGTCGTAACCAACTCTCTTGATATTATTGAAAATACTTTAGTTGCAACCCTGACTTCTATTACACTCAGCCAAGTAGCCCATCAATCTGAGATTAACTATGATTTAACCGATATCAGAAATTGGATCAATAAATGCCAAAACTAGCTGAAGAAAAAATTCTTCAACTAGTTTTTATAAATCCTTGACAAATCATTTTACAAGGACTATACTATATTTGAAGATATAATATATCTTCTATATCGTCAACAATGGTATTTCATTGCATGCTTTTGGATAGCTAAAGAAAGAAGGTTCTTATGAAAGTTATTTTAGCTACTGACCAAGATGGTTTCCAACTGAAAGAAACCGTCAAACACTATCTGCTTCATTCTGGTTATGAAGTAATTGACCTCAACTCTACACAAGGTTCTGCGGATTTCGTTGATTCTACTGTCAATGCTATTACAGAGTTTAGAAAATATAAGCAAGCTCGTGCTATTCTTTTTGACAAGTTTGGACATTCTTTTATGCCTGCTAATAAGTTTAAAGGTATTATCTGCGCCGCTGTTTCCGATGAACACTCTGCCATGATGACTATTCGACACAATTCTACTCCAATCATTACAATTGGTTCTGGAATTACAGGTGATATTTTAGCAGTTGAAATAGTCAAAGCCTTTCTTGAGCACAACTATGATTCTGGTCGTCACCAAGTTCGCATTGATATGCTGAACAAGCTCTGCTAGGAGGTATTCCCATGAAAATTGCTCTCGGCTGTGATCACATTGTAACAGATGTGAAGATGAAGATTTCAAAACACCTAAAAGAACAAGGTCATGAAATCATTGATGTTGGTACTTATGATTTCGTCCGTACTCACTATCCTATTTATGGTCGCTTAATTGCAGAGGAGGTCGTCAATGGACGGGCTGACTTTGGAGTCGCCCTTTGCGGTACAGGTGTTGGAATTGCTGTATCTGCTGATAAAGTTCCTGGAACTCGAGTTGTACTTGTCGGAGATATTGCGACTGCTCGTTCCGCTCGTGAAAATCTCAATGCTAATATTGTTGCTTTCGGTGGTGCTATCCTAGGTATCAATTTCATTAATAACATTGTAGATGAATTTATCAATACCAAGTACAAACCAAGTCCTGAAAAAGAGGAATTGATTGCGAAAATTGATAAACTATCTGAAGTGAGCCCAGATGTAGCTGCCAATGATCATATCTTCGATGAAGAGAATGCCAAGTGGAATCGTGGAGAATATCACGATTAACTTGCATTCCCTCTGATATATTTTATCTAACCTTGAGGATAACTAACTCAAGGTTGTTTTTATTTCATCAAAAAAAGTCTAGAGATATTTCTATCCCTAGACTGAAGTTTTTTTCGCAATCTGAGTGCTACACGCGTTCTTTCCATGAAGTCGCTGTTGTTTGAAGAACTTTGTTGAGTTCGTCAATGTTTTCAAAACCAGTTGTGCGAAGCCATTCGCGAGCTGCTGCTTCACCATCTTTGATGTAAGCTTCAACTGATCCAGCCCATGTAGCACGGCCACAAAGAACTCCGTTAAAGTTTGCACCTGATTCATGAGCAAATACAAGAGTATCTTGGAAGAGTTTAGCTGATACACCAGCACTCAAGTAGATGTATGGCAAGTTAGTTGCTTCATCTTGAGCTTTGAAGAAGGCTGCTGCTTCTTCACGTGTATAAACTACTTCACCTTCAGCGAAGCCTTCAACATATTTAATGTTAACAGGAACTTCTACTTTCAATACATCAATGTTAAAGCGTGGGTCTGAGAAGACTTTCATAGCACCGATAACTTTGTGTGGTTTTACTTTAGCATATTCTACAGAACCTGCATCCGCAATTTTTTCATCGTAAGCAAGAATTTCAAGGAAGAATGGGATATCTTCAGCCACACACTCAGAACCGATGCGTTCGATATAAGCTTGTTTTTCTTGGTTAAGTTCGTCTGAGCTATCTACGTCATAGTAAAGCAAGAATTTAACTGCATCTGCACCTTCTTCTTTAATACGTTTTGCAGACCAAACATCCAAGCAGTCTGGCAAGCGTTTTGTGCTTGTTGTGTCGTAACCTGTTTTTTCATAAGCAAGGAGAAGACCAGCTTTTTCATCAAGAGCTTTAGTTGCTGGAAGTCCATACTCAGGGTCAAGAAGCATTGATGAAGCGTATTTAGTCAATTCATCTGCTACCAAAACTTTAAGTTCTTCCATTTGAGCCACTGTTGGTTCTTCTGTTTGGTGTTGAGCCATTAGGCGTTTCAAAGCACCACGTTGGTCAAATGCAAGAGCTGAGATGATACCATTTTCATCAGAAAGTTTTTCTAAGCGTGCACGTTTTTGTTCTGTTAAAGCCATTTTATACCTCTTTTACTATTAATTGATCATATAGAGCTTGATAGTTAGCCATGTTGACATGACCAGTCATTTTTTCTTGAGCATTGAGCATACCAAGGACATTAGCCTTGATGAGTAGTTCTGCATCCGATTCTTTATGAAGAAGTCCTGAAGAAATCCCTGCCACAGTAGAGTCTCCAGATCCGACAGGGTTGACTACCTGAATTCTAGGAATATCGACCTTGTAGAAAGTGTCACCATGTTTGGCAAAGGCACCGTTGGCACCAAGTGAAACGATAATCCATTCAATACCTGCAAACAAAGGTTCTTGAAGGACTTCTTTTAATTCATCCAAATCCTCAGAAACTTCTCTTCCAAGAAGCTGAGACAATTCCTCATTATTTGGTTTGATGACTGTTGGTTTATGTGGTGATTCAAGAACCGCCTGAAGTGCTGCACCAGAGCAGTCCAAGACAACAGACTTGCCAGCTTGATTAGCAAGTTCTACCAAGCTCGCATAGTAATCAACTGGAAGGCCAGCTGGCAGACTACCTGAGATAGCTACTACTTCAACTGAGTCCAAGAGTTTTTTGAAATGATCCAAAAAGCCTTGACCTTCTTGTTCAAGAACTTCAGGTCCTTTTTCAAGAACTTCTGTTTGGTTGTCACCGTGGAGAATAGCAATACAGTTCCGAGTTTCTCCCTGAATTGAAAAGAAATCTTTCTTTACTTGATCATCGATATTCTCAACCAAAAACTCACCAAGTTTGCCACCCACTAAACCAGTAGCAAGAACAGAATCCCCAAATTCTGAAAGTACTCGGGTAACATTGAGTCCCTTACCACCAGCCGTTTTGGTTACATCAACCACACGATTGACAGTATCAATCTTTAACTCATCCAAGGGATAGGAAATATCAATGGATGGGTTCATTGTGACTGTTAAAATCATAGGTCACCTCTTAGTCGTGGTATTCTCCGCGATCCCATTTTTCAAGGAATTCAGTGAAGAAGTTTGCGTCTGTTTGTCGATCATTGTGACTTTCAACGTGTTCAATTTTCGCAATCAATTTTTTATTTTCTTCAGATGGTTTGTATTCAGCATGAATGAAAGCTTCGATGATATCACACATGAGCAATTCACCAGTAATCTTACCACCAAAACCGATAACGTTGGCGTTCAATTGTTCTTTAGCATAAAGTGCTGTTGTCATATCACGAACCAAGGCAGAACGAACACCAGGAACTTTATTTACAGCATTGTTGATACCAACACCAGTACCACAGATACATACCCCAAGATCAGCTTGACCGCTAGTTACAGCTTCCCCTACTTTTTTACCAAAGATTGGGTAGTGAGTACGTGTATGGTCATATGTACCAAAGTCAATAACTTCATATCCTTTTGATTTCAAAAATTCTGAAACCGCCATTTTTTCATCTGTTACGATGTGGTCACATCCAATTGCAATTCTCATTTTTAACTTACCTTTCTTACTGTAATCTAATTAGCACATTTTGTTCAACATGTCGACACGAATTTGGTGACGTCCACCATCGTATTTACCGTTAACAAATCCTTTAGCGATGTTTTTAGCCAATTCATCACCAACAAGTTGTGCACCCATAGTGATCATACGTGAGTTGTTGTGTCCACGAGTCATATAAGCTGAACGTTCGTCAGATACTTCTGCAGCAACCATTCCTTTGATTTTAGTTGCAACCATGAATGGACCAGCTCCATAAGCATCAATCACGATACCAAGGTTTTGTTCTTCTTTGTTTACTTCTGCAGCAACAGCAAGAGTCACATCAACAAAGTCTTGACCTTCAGCTGTAACATCCACAACGTGGAAGTTTTCTTTTTCCAAGAAGTCTTTCACAACTTCTTTCAATCTCAAACCTGCAGCATCTGCACCGATAACAATAGACATATTGTTTCTCCTTTTTATTTTTTCTAGGCTAGTAAAACCTTTTATAGTTAGCAGTTTACCTACAAAAGTTTTCTAGCAGTTTATTGACAAATTAGATTGAATGAGATGAATGACACCTTATTCAAGTTTAGGAAACCAGTTCCCTAGAAATAATCCTTCTCCACGAAAGAGAATATAACAAGTGATTATTTGTTTGTTGCAAACATCATTTGTTGCTTACAAACATAATATACTCCTATTTCCTGAAAAAGTCAACAGTTAATGTTTGTTTTTGTGTTTTATTTTTTAATCTAAAAAATTTCGATGTCAAAACCAATTTGATCCACTTGACCAGGTTCTAGGAGACGAACATTCTTCTTATCTTCTAGATGATCTCCTTCTTCAAGGGATGTTGACAAGCCAGACCATGGTTCAAAAGCAATGAAAGGTCCTTTATTCAAAGTTGACCAGATGATGAGATTTGGAAACTCTGCAAAGTGCACTTTCAATCCCTTATCATGTTTACGAGAACGAAGGGCAATTGTTCTAGATTGCAATTCATCTAAGGTGACTGCATCCGTGCTGAAAAGATTATAATTAAGATCTAATTCTTTTTGACCCTCTAGCCATGGACTTCTATCTTGAAAATCCAGCATTCCCGTTTCTGGGAAAGGACGTGGAACAGAGCAAGTCTCTTCTTTCTCAAACTCTAAATAGTAATCTTCATAGACTTCATCATCCAGTAGAGGACAATTAAATCCTGGATGTCCACCAATAAAGTAAGGCAGGACCTTGCTAGTTTCTTTATTAAATATTTTGTATTGAGTTCGTACTGTCTTGCCAGTAAGGATATAAGTGATTTCTAGGCGGAAATGATAAGGATAGTTCTGATAGCTATTCTCATCATCTTCAATTGCAAAAGTTACACTCTTGTCTGTCTGTTCAACTAATTCAAATTCTTTCTTACGAACCAAACCATGACGAGGAATATTTCCTTTTCTTTCTTGTCCCTTCTCATCTATATAGAGAGCTGTATCCTCTCTCAAAGAACCACAAATGGGGAAGAGAACAGGAGCTTGTCCACTCCAATAAGTGGCATCCCCTTGCCACAAATACTCCAGTCCCTCAGCATCTTTTATAGAAGAAAGAGCCCCACCAAAACTGTTAAATTGTACACTTAATTGTTCTGATTTTAATTCAATTACCATTATTTTCTCCGATTTCTTGATAGTTTATAAAAAACTAGGCTGTCACTCCTAAAAGGTATGACAACCTAGTTTCAACAATTTACATTTTATAGGAGCGCATTATTTTGCTTTTGCTGCGTACTCTTCGTTACGTTTGATCATTTGTTTTCTGTACCAAGCAAAGATACCGATATAGAATACAAGGAAGACTACAGCACCAAGGATTGCTTTGATATCACCAGTTGTAGTGTTACCAATTGTCCAACCAAGAAGTTTTTCGATTGGTCCTTCAAGAGTTGAGTGAGTAATCAATTGAGTTTGACTCACACCTGCTGGGAAGGCACCTACACCTTTAGCAAGCTCTGTTGCAAATGGTGCAATAAGTGTACCTGAAAGAAGGAAGAGTGGCAACAAGAGTGTTCCGAAGATAATCATACGGAGCAATTTACCACGTGTTACAACCAAGAGAGCTGGAGTAACACCCATAGCGATGATACCTGCAAGTGGCAAGATACCATTTCCGACTTTTGAAAGAAGCACAGCTTCAACCAACATGATTGGTGCAAGTACGTTTGCACAAGCCCAAACTTCAGCACGACCAGCGATGAAAGGCCAGTCAAGACCGATGTTGAATTTACGTCCTTGAAGACGTTTAGTAGCGACGTTTGTAATACCTTGTGAAAGTGGCTCTACGGCAGCGATGAACCATGAACCGATAAGTGAGAAGAGTTCCAAAGATACACCAGCTGTCAAACCAAGAGACAACCAACCTTTAATAACTAATTGCCAGTTTGATGCTTCTTCTACTCCAGCAACTGGATGTGGAGTACCCATCAAACCGATAACGATACCAAGGATGAAACCGATGAAGAATTTAGATCCCCAGAAACCGATTTTCTTGTTCAATTTAGCAGCATCAAAGTCATATTTATCTAGACCTGGGAAGAATTTTTCAAAAATCTTATCCAAAACCATGATAACTGGGTTCATCATGTAGTTCATGTGAGTTGAAGTCATTGGTGATGAACTTGGCGCGTTAAGAAGGTCATCAAATGTAGGTTTCATCAAATCAGAGTTGATGATTTTAAGAACACCTACAAGGACAACTGCTGCAGTTGCGATGAAGAGAGAAACCCCTTGGCTAACTCCATTGTTATCAGCATACCATTTAATCAAAAGACCTGTGATAGACAAGTGCCAGATATCGAAGATATCGACGTCGAGTGTATCAGTTTTCTTCATAGCAAGCATCACTACGTTGACAATCAACATGATGAGCAAGAAGTAAAGTGTCCAAGCAGATCCCCAAGTGATTGTAGCAAGTGGTGCCCAACCAACGTCGGTGATGTTCAATTGAATACCAGTATTTTCAACGAATTTTGCAAGTGATGCTGAGAAAGCACCATTTAACATACCGATGATAGCACCGATACCAGTAAGAGCGATGGCAAGTTTGATACCACCTTCAAGCGCTTTGGAGAATTTCACTCCAAAAAGTAAAGCCAATACTGTCAAAATGATCAGCATGATGATCGGTCCACCCATTTCCAAGATAGGTTTGAACAGCTTATTGGCTAGTTCGATAATGACATCCATAATAGTTCCTCCCGTTTTTTGTGTTATATGAATGTTGACAAATTAAAATTAGCTTAATCCGTTTTCTTTGATAGCTGCTTCAATATTATCAAATACTGGAGCACTCATAGCTGGGATACGGAATAAGATTGGTCCAGCTTCGATAACTGGAATACCTGGGTCAAAACCAAGATCTGTTGCAGCAATTGGTGTAAAAATGTCATAACCTTTCATAAGGTCTTCGTTAACATCTTTTACCATAACTGCATCACAGTGAACATCAAAACCGCGGTTTGAAAGTTCTTCTTCAAGAGCACTTTTAATTTGGTGGCTTGAGTTAACACCTGCACCGCAGGCAGCAAGAATTTTAATCATATGGATTTCCTCCGATTTAATATTTTTAATAGACAAGATTATGCAGTTGCTTCAGCTATATAAGCGTAGATAGCTTCTGGTTCAGAAATTTTAGCCAAATCTTCCAAATGACCATTTCCTGTAAAGAAGTCCATCAACTGAGCAAGAATGTTCGTTTGACTTGAACTTGAGTTATTAATGATAAAGAAGAGCAAGGATACTTCTACTTCCTTATCTGGCGCAATCATATTGTGGAAAGTCACTGGTTTTTCTAATCGAACGACCACAACTTTTTCGGCAAGATTATGAATTGTATCTGTATGAGGAATAGCCACATTCGGCAAATCCTTACCCAAAAATTCCATATCCAAGCCAGTTGGAAATGACTTTTCACGCGTGATCAAGGCTTCACGATAAGTTGGAGTTACGATTTCCCGTTCTTCCAATAAAGTTGCAACCTGATCAAAGAGTTGTTCTTGATTATCCGCTTCTAAGCAAAACACAAGGTTTTTGTCAAAGAAATGATCTAATCCCATAAGGTTTTCCCTTCTTTCCATTAACTTTATGCTATAAGTATAACACTATATGAAATCGTTGTCAATAATTTTCTGTTGTTTTTTGTTCATTTTTTGTTTTTTTTATATTTAACAACCATATTTCAAACAATTATTAAAAATATCAAACTAAAGTGAAGTAAAAAACATCCGACTGTTTCAGCCAGATGTTGGAATCTTTAATTTTCGTTTTTAAGAATTTCTTCTAATTTATGGTAGTCTTGGACACTATCGATTTCATAGATGCTATTGCCTTCTAATTCTTCAACATAGACATCTAGTTCTTTGATATTATCCTTAACCATATTATCCCAGTAGAGATCAACAAACTCACCACTTGCATAAGCCTTATCGATAAAGCTGACAATCTTTTCTGCAGTTGGAGCGTCCCAGAAGGATACACCACTAAGGATGCGACCCGCCTTACTATCAACAGTAATGTCTTGAACCTTATAGTCATCTCCATAGACCAAGAACCATTCGTTGGTACAATCTTCACGATAGACACTAAAATAAGTCGAACGAGTCAAATCATTGCGGAACATATTTTTAAAGAGATAATTATCGGCATCAATAACATAGCTGTTAGCTAATTCTTCTTTTACAAGATAGAGAGAGTAAAAGTTATTGTAGTCAGCGTATTTATCATTGAAGACGAGGCGAACACCATATTTTTCTTTCAAGTAATCGAATTGTTCTTTAAGGTAACCAACAATGATGATGATGTCATTGATTCCTTTTTCTTTTAAAAACTCAATTTGGTATTCAATCAAGGGTTTTTGATTAACCTGAACCAAGGCTTTAGGGGTATTTTCAGTCATGGGACGCAAGCGAGTTCCCAATCCCGCTGCTAAGATGATGGCTTTCACACGAATCTCCTTTATTCTTTAATAATAATATAAACTCCAGCAATGACAACAAGTGAAGTAATAATGGTCAGCATATCTAGCGGTGCACCCAAGAAAACAACTGCAAACAAGACTGTCCAAACTACATAACTCACGTTTAATCCTGTTGCCTTGGCTGGTTGCAAGCGATTGATAGCGATATAATAAGCCAAGTAGGAAATCATATCAAAGGCTGCAAAGACAATCATAAGACCTAGTAATTGTCCATTGGTTACTTCTGCAAATGACTGATGAGAGAAGAGTACAATCACAAGATAAGACAAGAATGAAGTCACTTGACGGATTAAGAGGGCTTCAATTTCACTTAATTCACTTTCCATAGCAAAAGAGCTGAGAACACTCTCACTTCCCCATGCAATAGCACAAACCAAAGCACAGAGAATACCAATGTAAAAGGAATTGACCTGTTCAACCTTATAGGTCTGAGCAATAATTCCTCCAATAATCAAGACAATCCCAAATACAGTATTTTTTGAAATCTTGTGCTTCAAAAAGAAGAAAGCCAATAAAACTGAAACTGCAGGGTAGATAGCCGATACAGATGAAGCCAAGGAACTACCGATATACTTAACCGCATAAAGATTGGCCTGCATACCGATGGGGCCTGCTAATAAGGCTCCGATGATCACACTAACATTGCGAATATTTAAGAAAATTGAGAGACGAACTTTTCCTTCTTTTACCAAGAGAAAAGCTAGTAGTATAAAGATACTCAAGAAATCGTGAGCAGCAGCAACCACAAAGGGTGACAAATCTGTAAAAATCGAAAAGATATAAGCACTAACCGTTAGACCTAAACCCCAGAAAACACCTGAGAGTAGACCGAAGGAAACTCCATTTTTATTTTTCATCTGAACCTCCATAATATGACAAACCTTTAACAGCTCTTTGGTAACGATTCACACCATAGTCACCAAAATCTGCACCTTGCTCTTCTTTGTAGACTGTCCATAAACTCCAAATAGCATCTTGTAAAATTTTATAGATTGCAATCTTTTCACGAGAGACAGGTGTTTGCTCACTCTCATAGCGAGACAAGAAGGCTTCTTCCTCTTGGTGAGTGAATTCAGACTCTAAAAAGAGGGCTGCCAAATCCCACATTGGATCGTTCATTGATGAATATTCCCAGTCAATCAGATAAAGTCGTCCTTGAGGTGATTCGATAAAGTTTTCAGGCACCAAATCGATATGACAAGATTTTCTGTCAACACCTAAGTCAGCCAGTCTTTTCTCTAAGGAGAAGACTTCTTCTCTAACTGCTTCATAGTTAGCATAAGGGATTTTTTCTTCAATCAAGGATTCGTATTTTTTGATTTCTTCAAAAGGAGCAAATTCTCCTCTTAATTCCTTGCCAGAAGCATGAATGGTTTGTAAAATTGGAGCAATTTTATCAAATTTGGTCTTGATTGACGTTGAATCAAGCGTAATCGCAGATTCGATATACTCATTTACTTTGATCCCAGCTTCAATATCAAAAAGATAATTTTTGACATCTAGGTCTAAATCTTTAAGTAGTTCAAGATTGTACTTTTCATCTTGACGATTGATCAGTTTTTCAGTCCCTTTACCAAAGAACTTAACAATGTACTGCTTATTTGTTGTTTTGACCAAATAGTTTTGATTGGTCATTCCCCCCAGTTGTTCAACACTGAGGACTCCCTCTTCTTCACTAAGTAGGGAAGAAATTTTTTCTTTAATGATTTTCTCCACAATTAACCTCCAGCACTTATACTTCCCACTTAAACACAGTTTTAAAGGCTGTGTTTAAATCGGTCGCAAAGACACGGTGAATATCTTTAATTTCTCTTACAGGTTCTTCTAGATAAAGGATATTTTTAAGACGATTAGCAAATTTCTTTACTTCCATCATTTGGATTGCATTTTCAAAATCGATGCGACCAGAACGAGAGGAACCAACCAAGAGCAAGCCTTTTTCTAAGGCATCGCGTGTATTGAGATTGACTTTATATTCACTAACGCCCATCATGAGAATCGTTCCCTGAGGACGAATGTAGCGAATCAGGTCATTAATAGCTGGTCCAGTACCATCACCACCACAACACTCAAAAGCATGGTCAAAGGCCAAATCTTCAGGAATATTATCAGTGATATAGCATTCTTTGGCAAATGAAAAGAGTTCCAACTTTTCCCAATGACGACCAATAACCACAATCTCTGCTTCTGGTAGAGTATAGTTGATAATATTGGCAACCACAAAAGCTAAACTGCCATCTCCGATAACGGCGATTCGATCCCGCTTGCTATGAGCAAGGGTCAATAGGCGATTCATGGCATGCATACCGACACTGACGAACTCTGTAATGGCTGCAACCGTATCTTCGATAGCATCATAAGCCACCACACGATGTTTAGGAAGAGAAACAAACTCTCTCATAAAGCCATCAAAGCCACTAGACAAGAAATGAGTCCCTGTCATGTAGTTCTCATAGAATTCTTCATCACTCTGCATAGGAGGCTGATTGGGAATCATAACAACTTTTTGACCAACCTCGTAGGTTCCTGTTGGGTCAGAAATAACGGTTCCACATGACTCGTGAATCATTGCCATTGGCAGTTTTTTATTCAAAATCTTTGGATCACGTTTTCCTTGATAGTAACGCTGATCCGCATGACAGACAGCCATATAATTAGGGCGGATGAGGATATGATTCTCTTGATCAATAGCCTCTTCCTGGTATTTGACATTGATAAACTTGGGCTTAGTCAGTTGATAAATTTGATTAATCATTTTATTACTCTTCCTCAATCATGCTTTTTGCAATCTTCAGATCTGTTACTGTAGTAATTTTCAGATTTGAATATTCACCTTTAGCCAAGGCCACATCTTTTCCTTTGATCACAAAGATTTTACATGCATCTGTTAAGATTTCTTTCTCTTCGGCAGAGAGAGAACCGTAAAGGTCCATGAAGTCCTTACAACGGAATGTTTGAGGTGTTTGTCCTTGATAGAGGTGAGCACGATTTGGAATATCTGTAATAAATTGACCGTTAGTGCTTTCAACGATAGTATCAACAGCTTCTACCACTGTGTCCACTGCGTCATGATTTTGAGCAAGTTGGATATTATCCTGAATCATGCGAAGCGTAATAAATGGACGAACAGAATCGTGGGTAACAACGATATCCTCTGGAGTAAGCGGACGATAAGCATCAATAGCTTCAATGATTTTCTCAATACTCGTATTACGGTCAGCACCACCTTTTGTAATGATGATACGTTCCTTATGAAGGGGCAGATATTTATCTACAAGATCCTCTGCGTGGGAAACCCAGTCTCCATGAACACCAACTACAATTTTTTCAATACTTGGTTCCAAGACAAATTTTTCAATTGTATGAATCAAAATAGGTCGATCACCTAGTTCTAAAAATTGTTTTGGTAAATTACTAATTCCCATGCGAGTACCAGTTCCACCGGCAAGAATTCCTGCATAAATCATCTTTTTTCTCCTTTGTCTTACTAAAAAACTTATTCTCTCTATTATACCACAATCTAGTCCTATCTTGAAAGAAATACCAGACCTCCCGTTCTAGAATAGAAAGGTTCAGTAATACTGTTATTAAAAACTAGATCATTTCCAGTAGTGACTAGGAATTCTGTAGTCATTACTAATAAATAGCTGTGAAATTTTAGAGTTCTTCAGAATAATATAATTTTCTTAAAGAAAGCTTAAATTTAGATTTTCTTAATACAAGAAAAAGCTAGGAAATAATAAATTGTCCGATAGATACACACTTCCTAACTTCTTATTTTTAGTAAAACTCACAAGTCTTACTCTCCCTTATCTTGATTTTCAGTTCCTTTAACTGCTTTTTTAAACTCAGATAGCATTTTACCGATTGAGTCGCCTAGTTCAGGTAATCGCTTTGGTCCGAAGATCAAGAGAGCTCCTAGAACAATGATAATCAATCCTGGTGCTCCGATATCACGTAAAATTCCCATTTCTCGCTCCTTTCTGCTTGCGTTTCATAATGTGTTTGCTGATGGCAAACTCAATTCATAGAGTAAAATCAAGGGGGCAGTCATTGCCAAATCGCTGACAAAGTCAGCTGGTGTCAAGATGACTGCAAGTACCAATAAGATAAAATAGGCATGTCTGCGATAAGCAATCAATAATTCTGGTCCAATGAGTCCAATCGACGTCAAAAAGGCAATGATAACTGGCAATTCAAAAATCAGGGCCAAAGGTAAGGTCGTTTGAAAAACAAAGGACAGATAATTTTGGGCAGTTAACTGCGTTTCAAATAATCCTTCTCCTAGCCCTAATAAAACCTGAAGTAAGGCTGGTGTTATAAAGTAAAAACCAAAAGCCAGTCCAACTAGAAAACAAAGGAAACTAGCTGGAATATAGACAAAGACAGCTCTAGCTTCTTCCTTCTTTAAACCAGGTTTGATGAAAGACCAAATATGATAAACTGTGTAAGGCAAAGTGATGGTAAAGGCCATCAGACTAGCCAAGCGTATGTAAATCCATAAAATATCATTAGGTCCTAAAACAATCAACTTTTGCTGAAAAGATTGGGTCACATACTGGTAAATCTGGTCTGCAAAAAGCAGAGAAACACAGAATACTAAAAAGAAACAAATGACTACTGCCAATAATCTCTTTCTAAATTCTACCAGATGTTCACTGAGGGCAAACATGGAAATAAAGGAGCCTGTCTTGGTCACTGTTTCCATTTGTGACTCCATAAAGGCATTCCATTTTTTGACCGAGGATTTGCTGTGAAGCCAGATTCATGCAAAAATTGAACATACTATTTTTAATTTTTGTAAACCTCAAAAAGGTTGATTTAAAAGGATTTTAAGTCCTTAGGATTTTTTATCCAACACTACTATTCACGCATCCAAGACAAAATCTTGGCAAAAAGATACAGTAGCAAAGAGTACACCAAACTACCACTCATTATGGGCGGTAGTTTTCTTTTCGTCTAAAATAGAGATAAAAAGATAGGTGGTAGCCTTATGCGTTATGGTTATGTACGAGTATCCACTAAGGAGCAAAATATCGATAGACAAATGTCTGCCTTGGCATTCGAAAATATCCCTCAAAATCAAATTTTTATAGATAGGGCCTCTGGAAAAGATTTTGACAGGACGGAATACAAAAAATTGCTAACAGTTCTACAAGCAGATGATGAGATAGTTATTAAATCAATTGATAGACTCGGACGGAACTACGATGATATTTTAGAACAATGGCAGTTACTCACCAAGACAAAAAAGGTACATATCAGCGTTTTAGATTTTCCACTCTTAAATACTAAAAATACCAGCGATACAATCACTGGTAAACTAATTTCTGATTTGGTTTTACAGGTTCTATCCTATGTGTCGCAAATGGAAAGAGAGCAAATCAAGCAAAGACAACTAGAAGGAATTCGAGAAGCTCAAAAAAGAGGGAAACAGTTCGGAAGACCGAAGATAAATGTTCCACCAAATTTTTATGATTTAGCAAAAAAACACAGACAAAAAGAAATAACTCTTCGTGAAGGAGCAGAAATCTTAGGAGTTTCCAAAAGTACTTTTCATAATTGGATAAAAAATTATAGTTTTTGTCAAAAAAAGTAGGAAATTTTGGACAACTAATATTTCACTATTTTTAATTCAAAATAATGAAAAATTTAGTATTTTGATGGATTATATCTTCTGTATTCATTCTATCAATTTTGTCCATAAAAGTCTACATTATTGGACAAGGGATTGCTTCAAAAATAATAGGAGGTCTCTTTTAATGAAGACAAAATCTACAATCAACCTTTTTGCAACTACTATCTTGGCTACTGCAACAATTAGTGCAGTAAACGTAGCTACTCATCCTAGTAACGTTTTTGCCAGTGAAGTTACTCAAGTACCAAATAAAAATAATGTCGGTACTCATACGACTTTTGAGACAGATCCAGTCTTTAAAAACTTCGAAGAAGGCGAAAAATATCTTGACAATTACGTTAAACCAACAATCGAAAATAGTCGATACGGTTATTTCACAGCATCAGTTGTACCCGATGGTTTGGGAGGCAATTATCTAGTCTCAGGTTTCATCGATTCTCATTCTGAAGATGAAGAAGTGATTAAGGGAAATAAAGAAACTGCTCAAAAGATTGTCAAAAACGCGGGTATTGATCTCACTAATTTAACCAATCAAAGTAATGGAGTTCTTACTGGTAAGATTACTGAAACACAACGAGACGGCTTCCCAACTGTAACGTTTGAAACAGATGCTGTATTCAAAAACTTCGATGAAGCTAACTCTTACGCTGAGGGGCATGGGGCAGAAATTCTGGACGCAACAAAAGGATATAAGGACTATTCTCTTAAAGCAGAACCTGCATTAAACGGTACTTCTAACTATCTAGTTAGTGGTGAAATCCGTGCCTATAAAGATTATTCAGGCGCAAGTGTAACTGCTGAACAAGCAAAGAAGAATATCGAAGCTGCTGCTCGTAAGGTAGTTAATGATGCAAAACCTTCAATTTCAACTACAAAACCTGTTACTCCAGCTAAGCCTGTGGAAGAAGTTAAACCTGCAACACCTACTAAGCCAGTAGATGAAGGAAAAACTTCTAATGATATCAAGAAAATTGATGGTGAATTTACTGAGATAAAAACAACTTCTACAGGGTTAACATTTAAAGCGAAATTATATGAAGAACTTCCTCACGATGGCCCATATACTCCCAATATTCACGCAACTTTAACTGATAAAGCAACAGGTAAAGAAGTTGCTAAAACTAGTGTTGTATTAGAAGGCTTATCAGAAGGATTAAAAAAAGCGGATGCTTTATTTTATGCTAACCTCCTTGAAGGTATTATTTTTGAACCATCTCTTACCCCAGGGAACTACGTTCTAACAGTTGAAGGGACTGCAGGAGCAACTTACGGACAAAATACTGATAAAAGAAAACGCTATTTTATCTTTAGCACAGAGGTTACATTGACAGGAGAAAATAACACAACAACTACTACTCAACCTGAAAAAACAAAAGACAGTACTACAAAACCTAAGTCAGACCAGACAACAAACAACGTTAATAACAATCAACAGCCAAGCAATGATAAAAATAAACAAACTACTAACAATAACACTGGCAAGCAAGATAAAAATGAATTAAGCACTAATAAAACTAGTGATACAAAGACAGACAAACAAAATTCTGATAATACGCTATCACAAGAAAAACAACAAGCTACCAGCACTTCTACTAAACCAGAAAACGATAAAAATACTTTACCAAACACAGGTGAATCAACATCTATTCTTGACTTTATCGGTACTGTCCTTTCAATCACTGGACTAGGATTTATCGTAAAACGTAAACGTGGATAGAGAGATTAAACGACTGTAGAATACTATCTTACAAACTTAAACAGTTCTAACATTATAAAATTAGCTATGATTAAAAAAACAACCTTATTTACTATTCTTGCTTTAACTAGCTTGACTCTTGTAGCCTGCCAACAAAAGCAAGAAGCTACTACTTCAGCAAGTACAGAACAAACGAGTTCTACTAGTACGGAAGCATTCAGCTCCTCTTCTGAAGTGAAGAAAACGGATTATAGTTTATATAACGAGGTAATAGAAAAATATTCTCAACCACAAAATAAACCCTCTAAGGATATTAATCCCAAAGCTAACTTAAAAGATAATTCTCCACAAGTATATTCAGATATTGAATACTGCCTATATGATTTTGATAAAAATGTGACGGACGAACTAATCATTGCTCTGAAAATTAAGTCAGGTAAACATGATATTTTAGACATCAGAACGATTCAGAATGATAAAGTTATTCAACTCACTAATGCAGAAAATCATTTAGATTTTATCGGAGAAAAAGTGATTTTTGTCCCTCTTGAAGATGGTTATTTTCAACTTTCAAGTGCATCTGGCGGTAAACAATCTCACAAGCTCTATAAACTAAATACAAATACGCCTGACTTAGAATTACTCACTGAATCAGATACAGAAGATGGCTTAGGAACTAGACCACCACTACTGAACCAAGATACATTTACTTGGAAATCTGTAGCAAATCCAATATCAGGAGAAACAACACCCTCACAAGAAACTAAAGGAATGAATCTATCAGCTATCCAAAACGGTGATTTTTCAAGTATCACTGGTACATGGCGCAATAGTGCTGGTGTAGAACTTGTATTTGATGAACATGGACTGGTTAGTGATAATTCGCAAGTTTCAATTGAACATGCTAAAGAAATTGACCACTATATTAAGGCAAATTTACTCCCTAAAAATGGAGGAGCTGGTGGTTCTGCCCTTGCCTTTTTACCTGCAGGAATTCCTTTGACAATGGCTATTACTTCTTCACCCGAAAACGGATATAAGGATCCGTCCGATATTAGCCAAGAACGACTATGGACAGGACAACAACTTATAGAAGGAAATAGCTCAGGATTTTTCTATAAGGTAGAATAGTCTTGGTAGCCTCTTAAACTAGCTCATAAAATATCTATTAACTTTTCATAAATACATATAGGATAAATATTCTTATTTTCTTAGAATATTTATCCTATATTTTTATTACCTTTACATCCCTATCAATATTATCTTAATTCACTCTGAAAAAGATTAGACTTTTAGCCTCAAAATTGATAAAATAAAAAAGAAAATAAGATAAAAGGAAACTATAAATCACCATGATGAACATGCAAAACATGATGCGCCAAGCACAAAAACTTCAAAAACAAATGGAACAAAGCCAAGCTGAACTTGCTGCTATGCAATTTGTGGGCAAATCTGCTCAAGACCTTGTTCAAGCGACCTTAACTGGAGATAAGAAAGTTGTCAGCATTGACTTCAATCCAGCTGTCGTTGACCCAGAAGACCTTGAAACTCTTTCTGATATGACCGTTCAAGCCATCAACTCTGCTCTTGAACAAATCGATGAAACTACCAAGAAAAAACTGGGTGCTTTCGCTGGGAAATTGCCATTTTAAGCATAAGAAAAACAAGCATTCAAGAGAATACTTGCCTATCATGGGAGGAACAACTGTTCCTCTTTTTGCTTACTAAAAATTAAAGAATTCCATGGCCTGTTTGAAAAGCAAATCAGTATACTCTGGGTTTTCTTGAGCAATAGTAACCTGATCTTGAATCATTTCCAAGTCATCTGTTATCATGCCATCAGCTCCCAAATGAACTGATTTATCAAAGGACTCTGAACTATTGATGGTCCACACGTACAATTTCTGATCCGTATTCCAAAGCTTATTGACAAAATTTTCATCTAAAGTTGAATACTCCATGGTATAGCCTGTAGCCTTGGTTCTTGGAAAAATGCTATTATAAGGTAGGATGAAAAAGACTGGAATTTGAGTATCGTAGGCTAAAACCTGGTCAATCACATGGTAGTCCAAGGATTGCATTTGGTGACCATTCTGCTTAAGAACAGTTCCATATTTTTCCATAAAGCGTTTCATCATATCTGGGCTATCTTTTCGACTGGTTTTAATTTCAATGAGGAGTTTTTGATGCAATTCATTGGCTTTATTGAGATAGTCATCAAAACTGGACACCTTGCTATGATAACCATTTTCTGAAATATTGAGTTTGGTTAATTCTTCCAAAGTGAGATCCTGAGGATTGGCATTGACTCCTGTCAATTTCTTGATATTGGCATCATGCATCATGACAAACTGGCCATCTTTTGTTTCCTGAACATCCGTCTCAACAAAGTCTGGACCTAGTTGGGCTGTCCTTTCTAGAGATTGGACAGTATTTTGGACACCATTCTTATTAGATACTCCCCTGTGAGAAATGATTAAAGGTTTATGTGAAACTGGAGCTTCTAAATAAACATAACCCTCAAGAGCGAAAAAGATACAAGCACAGCCCATCACTCCCCATCTCATCCAGTGGTCTTTCTTTCTCCTTGGTGTGATTTCTAGTTCTTCTCCTGTTAAGAAGGAAACAAACTTAATGAGAAAGTAAGTCAAGGCCATATAGTGGAAATTCTTAATCAAGACAAAGTTGATAATTCCCATAACAAGAGATTCCTTATGGGTCAAACTATCCATCAGTGCCTGACTTGCCAAGATTGGAATCAATAAAAGAATGAAAAATAAGTAGGTTTTGACGACAATCCAAAGCAAATTCCAAGTATAAAACCAGGAGTGCTTTCTTGTCTTCTCTAGACTGTATCTGACTGCCTCTTTGACTGTTTTCTTCTCAAATAAAAGCTGAGGTAGGGCAAACATGAAACGCACTGAAATATAAAATAGAAGTAAAGCTAGAATAGTAACCACTATACCTACTAGCCAATACTTGTCTTCCACATAATCAACGATAAAGTCTGGAATGACAATTTTATTTAGGTAGTAAATCTTTAAAATCTTTCGAATCAATGGAAAGAGCATCATGACATAAAAGAAGATAAAGGCTATCTTTGCAAGCGTGACTTGCTTCATAAACAAGAAACTTTGGCGAAAGACCTTACGACTGTACTCCAGCAAGGTCCTTTTTTCATGGCATAATAAATGCCGAGCACCAATAAAGAGAAGTCCTATCTGGTAATAGGCGACCAATAAATTAACAATTACTAGAACAAATAAAGCAAGACTAATAAAGGGTGAACCCGTTATAATGGCAAAAATATTGTTGTAGGAAAGAAAGAGATAGCCTGTCTGACGGAGCAAAAGTCCAGCAATCCAAGAATTTGATGGTAACCAGACAAACTCAATCATCATGAAAGTCAAGAAGAAAAGAAAGAGTATTTTATCTAGATTAAAGTATATCTGCTTAAAACCTAGATTTTTAGGTTTTTCAGGTTTCATAGGCACTCCTAGTCAAATAATTGAGACAAGTCCAAGCCTCCAAAAGGATTATTCGAGAGGTTACTTTCTGCCCCTAACAACTCTCTAGCTTGATCCGACTCTAGAAAGGACTCGTAAACACGCGCCGTCATACGAGCATCCTCTAAGCTATTATGAGACTGACCTTGAAATCCAAGAAATGAGGCAACAGTTTGCAATTTGAGATTGGCAATACCATGTAAATCCGAACTCCGACGTTCAAAAGCTTCATCATATAAATCTACCTTGTACTGCTGACTGTAGTCTAAACCATGCTCTGCGAGAATAGGCAAATCACTTTTAGCAGCATTGTAGCCTACCATGGGTAAAGAACCCACAAAATTTTGGAAATCTTTTATAACTTTCTCCACTGGAGGAGCATCTTTTAAGGTCTCAGCTGTAATCCCAGTCAAACCATTGATAAAACTTTTTAAAGGTACATTGGTATGAACATAGGAATCATAGGTATCGATTTCCTGACCATCTCTAAAACGCACTGCCGATACTTGAATCAGGTGTGTTTGCCCTTCATGCTGATTAAATTCTAAATCGAAAGCAATGTAATCTTCTAATCGTTCCATTCTATACTTCTCCCATACGGTTATTTTACTTGAGCAACTATACTATTTAGAAATAAAAGAAGCCATCAGGTTAGCATGTAACCTAAACAGCTCCTTGATTATCCTCCAAATAAACGAGCAAAAAAGCCTTTCTTAGTGGATTGGACTTCTTCTTTTGCTTGGTCTAGCTCTAGCTTAAGATTTTCTTGATCCTTCATGGCTTGAAGGGTCAATTGTTGCTGCTGATCGAGTTGTTTGTCTTTCTCAGCAATCTGACGGTCTTTGATACGCATCTGCTCGTCTTTTTCTGATAACTGACGATCCTTGGCTTTTAATTGTTCATAAAGACGGAGAATTTCTGCATTCTTCTCATCAACTAGAATCTCCATCAGTTCACGTTGCTTGACATCTTCACTGACAGGCTCATCTTCAAAAATCGTTTTTTTATAGATTTCTTCTAGCTTAATCAAGCCACTTCTGGTAACGACTGTTACCCCTTTGTCATTTTTATCTGTGTCTTCTTCTGGTAATTCTTTGACACGATTATTGATTGCTTGACGAGATAATCCTAAAACCTCTGCAATCTCACTGACGGTCATTTCAATACTCATAATATCCTCTGAAACGTTTTCTAGCTTTTCTTTACTTAAATCTTATCATAAGCTAGATAAACTGTCAAATTTCCGCTTAATCTAAAGCCTTCAAAAAGGCTAACAAGACTTGGGCAGAGCGTCGTCCAGCTTCGATAATAAACTCATCAAAAGAGATGTTTGCTTCATGGTTGGCATTGTCACTCATAGCTCGAATAACTAAAACTGGAAGATTAAGGGCATGCGTCGCCTGAGCAATAGCTGCACCCTCCATCTCAACAGCTAAAACTTCTGGGAAATGGGACTTAATCGCTTCTATCTTATCATTTCCTGCAACAAAACTATCTCCTGTAGCAATCAAACCAAGATGCCAATTTTGATCCAATTGAGATAAACTCTCTTGGATTTTGGCGACAAAGGTTTTATCTGATTCAAAATAAAGCGGTTGTTGCGCCATTTGTCCATAAGCATAGCCAAAAGCTGTGACATCCACATCATGATAGGTTAATTTATCAGCAATCACAACATCCCCAACAGCAATACCTTCTGCTACTGCCCCGGCTGAACCCGTATTAATCAAAGCATCCACTTGGAAATGATCAGCCAAAATCGCCACACTCATAGCAGACATGACCTTACCAATTCCACTTTCTACAAGAACGACCTCATGCGAGGCAAGGTTTCCTGTATAATAGGTATTGCCTAAAACAACTTGCTCCTGGGCATTGTCTAAATGCTGGACCAGATACGCCAGTTCTTCTGGCATAGCCGCAATAATTCCTATTTTCATTTCAATTCCTTTTCTATTACAAAAGTTTCATTGCTAAGACAAGCAAAATCAAGAGAAAGATGACTGCAAATAAAATCTTATTTAACTTAGAATTGAAGATATTTCTCTTGGTATTTTCAATGCGACGGCTTTTATGAATAGACGGTTCGACCTGAATCTTCAAGGTTTCCTGGCTAAAACCATGATCCTTAGGATTGGCATAACCAAAACGGGAAGAAGAGGTTGGTAAAATCTTAGTCTCCTCATCATCTAGCAAAGGAGGACCTGAAATTTTTTCGCCTCTATTAGCTCTTTCGATTATTTCATCCGTTAATAAAGGTTTACCCATACTGACCTCCTCTATTTTTTGTGCAATTCCCAGTATTGAACAGCCATAATTGTCTTGGCATCACAGATATGACCTAATTTGATTAATTCCTTAGCTTCTTCTAAACTAACTTCAAGGACTTCCAAGGTTTCATCCTCATCCTGCGAACGCGGATTTTCCACCTTTGTCAAATCGCTTGCTAGGTATAGTTTTAACTTTTCATTACAAAAGCCAATGGCTGAGTAAAAATCGTACAAGAGTTCTAATTTCCCTGTATAGGCTGTTTCTTCCTCTAATTCACGCAGGGCTGCTGCGACAGGGTCTGTATTTTCTCCTACTTCCAGTTTTCCAGCTGGAATTTCGTAAGAGACAGCCTCGATGGCTTTGCGGTACTGCTTGACCAAGATGAGTTTTTGTTCATCCGTTACGGCTAAAACACAAACAGCCCCATTGTGGAAAATCAAATCCCGTTGGGCAGTTCCTTTACCTTCTGGTAATTCAACCTGATCTTGGACCAGTTTAAATATTGGTCCTTGATAGATTTCTTTTCTGCTAAGTGTTTTTTCTTCAAATTCCATGATAGGCTCCTACTGATTCTTAGGATGATGAGGAAGGCGTGTTGCATATTCGTCTTTATTAACCTGACGACCGCGGCCGATGGCAATCGCATCTGCTGGAACGTCTTTAGTTATAGTTGAACCAGCTCCAACGAGGGAATTGTCACCTAACTCAACTGGCGCAATAATGGTTGAATTTGAACCAACAAAGACATTGTTACCGATGACTGTCTTGTATTTGTTTTTGCCGTCATAGTTAACTGTAATCGTTCCAGCACCGAAATTAACGTTACTACCCACTTCACAGTTTCCGATATAAGTCAAATGACCAGCCTTGGTATTCTCGCCGATAGAAGAACCTTTCACCTCAACAAAGTTACCAATATGAACTTGGGCACCCAGACTTGAACCTGGACGAATGTGGGCGTATGGTCCAACAGTTACACCGTCTGCAACACTACTTTCTTCAATCATAGAGTTGGTAATAACAGCTCCTGCTCCGATAGTGCTATCCACTACATAAGTACCATTTGTCAAAACAGTCTCAGCACCAATTTTCGTTTGCCCCTTCAAGGTAACATTGGCTTCGATTTGAACTTCAGGAGCAATCTCAACATCAATATCGATATAAGTTGCTTCTGGATTGACAAAGCTAACACCATTGACCATGTGCTGATGATTGATGCGGCGACGCATAACCGACTCAGCAGTCGCAAGTGCCACACGGTCATTTACCCCAAGACTTTCATCAAAATCTTTCAAAGTATAAGCGCCAACTTTTTCACCAGCTTCACGGAAAATGCCAATGACATCTGTAATATAGTATTCGCCTTGAGCGTTATTAGTATTGATATTTTTCAAAGCCTCAAACAAACGCTCGTTATCAAAAACATATGTTCCAGTGTTGATTTCCTTGATTTGCTTTTCAAAATCTGTGGCATCTTTTTGTTCAACAATGCGAAGAACCTCAGCATTATCATTACGTACAATTCGTCCATAGCCAAAAGGATTATCTGTTTCAGCAGTCAAGATAGTCGCCACATTTTTATGATTGATGTGGAAATTAATCAAGTTTTTCAAGCTTTCACCTGTGATTAAAGGAGTATCTCCTGCGATGACCAAGGTGTGACCTGACAAACCTTCTAAGATAGGCTCTGTCATCATAACTGCATGGCCAGTCCCTAACTGTTCAGATTGAGTCACAAATTCTGTCTGTCCAGCCAAGACCTGCTCAACCAATTCCGCCTTGTGTCCTACAACTGTTACTGTCTTTTCAGGTTGGATAGCTCCCACACTACGGAAAACATGTTCCAACATAGAAATACCCGCAACCTTGTGCAACACTTTTGGCAAATCAGATTTCATGCGAGTCCCTTTACCCGCTGCTAAAATAATGGCATAATTTGACATAATCTTCTCTTTTCTATAGAAATTCCCTTTTATTATACCATATTTCAAATCATTCCGCGCTCTTGAATGAAAAAATACTCTAAAGTCCTTCCTTAACCCATTTTTTGAGTGTTTTTTTTGATTTTTTCCCATTTTTAAGGTAAAATTATGAGATATGAGAAAGAAAATTAATCCGCTTATTTTATTTAGTTTTTTTGGGATTATAATTTTCATTTTAATCCTGAATCGCCCTCGTTTTGAAGACCATCCCGTAAAAACAAAATCCAATATCGCCCAAGTAGAGACACAAGCACTACATAATATAGATAAACCGGTGATTGATGTTTCTGGTTGGCAGCGTCCTGAGGAAATTAATTACGATACTCTGTCTCAAAACATTTCTGGAGCTATCGTTCGAGTCCATAGTGGCGCTCAATCTTCAAAAGAAAACGATGCTTCCTTTGTTAATGGGGTAGATAAGGCCTTTAAAACCCATATTACCGAGTTTCAAAAACGAAATGTCCCAGTTGGTGTCTATGCCTTTGTAGCTGGAAAAAGTGTCCAAGAAATGGAAAAGGCCGCTGAAGTTTTTTATAACGCTTCATCTCCATACAGCCCTAGCTACTATTGGCTAGATGTAGAAGACAAAACCATGTCCAATATGAACGAAGGGGTTGAAGCCTTTCGGGCAAAGCTAGAATCACTAGGTGCTAAGAATATCGGAATCTATGTTGGGGTCTACTTCATGGAAGAACACAGTATTGATACTGACAAGTTTACGTCTGTTTGGATTCCTTCTTATGGTTCTGACTCAGGATTTTACGAGGCAACTCCTAAGACTGATTTAGATTACGATATCCACCAGTACACTTCTAAAGGAAAAATTGCTGGCTTTGACCACGATTTGGATATCAACGTTATCTCTTCCCTAAAAAATAAAGAAGAAACCTTTAGAAAACTCTTTTTAAAACCTTAAAAGCATTTGTTTATCATTTGCTTTTTCTTTTTGTGTTTGATTGTGTTACAATATAGTAAGGATTTTTTGAAATAGAAATAGTTGGAGGAAAAATATGTTTTCATGGTTAGCACGTATTATTAAAGGGATTGTCATTGCTCTTGGATTTATTCTACCAGGGATTTCCGGAGGGGTTCTAGCAGCAATCCTAGGAATTTATGAACGGATGATTGGATTTCTGGCCCATCCCTTTAAGGACTTTAAAGAAAATGTTTTGTATTTTATTCCAGTTGCCATCGGCATGCTTCTGGGGATCGGCTTATTTTCCTACCCGATTGAATACCTGCTTGAAAATTATCAGGTCTTTGTCTTATGGAGCTTTGCGGGCGCCATCATTGGTACAGTTCCTAGCCTCCTCAAGGAATCAACTCGAGAATCTGACCGAGACAAGATTGATTTAGCTTGGTTCTGGACCACATTTATCATTTCTGGATTAGGACTCTATGCCTTAAATTTTGTTGTTGGAACCTTAAGTGCCAGCTTTCTTAATTTCGTCCTAGCTGGTGCACTGCTGGCTCTTGGTGTATTAGTTCCTGGCCTTAGTCCATCAAATCTACTTTTGATTTTGGGACTCTATGCTCCTATGTTGACTGGTTTTAAAACCTTTGACCTCTTGGGAACCTTCTTCCCGATTGGAATTGGTGCAGGTGCAACTCTCATCATTTTTTCAAAATTGATGGATTATGCCTTAAACAACTACCACTCACGCGTCTATCATTTCATCATCGGTATCGTCCTATCAAGTACCCTTTTGATCTTGATTCCAAATGCAGGAAACGCTGAAAGTATCCAATACACTGGCCTTTCTCTTGTTGGATATGTCATCATCGCCTTCTTCTTTGCGCTGGGAATTTGGCTTGGTATTTGGATGAGCCAATTGGAGGATAAGTATAAATAATGGCAAAAAAAGTTAAAATCAAAAAAACATTGGTGGAACAAATCCTGTCTAAAGCAGCTATCCCACACCAGGGGATTCAAATCAATGCCCTGGAAGGAGAGCTTCCTCAAGGTTATGAAAAAAATCAGATTTTCAAAACCTTAGCTCTTTTGGGTGATAAAACAGGACCGATTATCGGAATTGTCCCTATCACTCAACACTTGTCTGAAAAGAAACTAGCCAAAATTTCTGGCAATAAAAAAGTGAGCATGATTCCCCAAAAGGACTTGGAAAAAACAACAGGTTATATTCATGGAGCCAATAATCCCGTCGGAATTCGTCAGAAACACAATTATCCCATTTTTATCGATAAGATCGCTCTAGACTTGGATCAAATGATTGTCTCTGCAGGCGAAGTTGGTCACAGTATTATCGTCGCTCCCCAAGACTTGTCTAGCTTTGTAAAGGCTGACTTTGCAGATATCTTGGAGGACAGCCAATAATGAAACTCTACTTTGTCCGCCACGGTCGTACCCTCTGGAACCAAGAAGGACGCTTTCAAGGTGCTAGTGGAGATTCTCCCCTACTTCCTGAATCCATTGACACCCTAAAACAACTTGGCCAGTATCTCAAGGATATTCCTTTTAATCAGATTTATTCAAGTGATTTACCTCGAGCGGTCAAATCTGCTGAGATTATCCAAAGTCAACTCCAGACCCCCTGTCCTTTAGAAAGTGTTTCTAATCTTCGTGAATGGCATCTGGGTAAATTAGAAGGTTTAAAAATTGCAACCTTGGAAGCTATTTACCCGCAACAAATCAAAGCTTTCCGATCTAATCTTGCCAAGTTTGACACTCAAATGTTCGGAGCCGAATCCCTCTATAGCACCACACAACGGACCATCCAATTTATCAAATCCTTAAAAGATAGTCCGGCTGAGCGTTTTCTAATTGTCGGTCACGGTGCTAATCTTACTGCCAGTCTTCGTACTCTTCTAGGTTATAAAGAACCACTTCTTCGTAAAGATGGCGGTCTAGCAAATGCCAGCCTAACCATTCTAGAAACCCGTGACTTTGAAACATTTACCCTTGATACTTGGAATGATACTTCCTATCAATAACAGAACTTGATTTTAGCGTCAAGTTCTTTTTAGTTTTGAAAGATTATCCGTGAATTTCTTGCTTGTTTATGATAAAATGGGAGTATCGCAAAAAATGACTCATCGTATTCAATTTTGAGTAAAACTAGGAGGATCCCATGTCAACAGAACATATGGAAGAACTAAATGACCAGCAGATCGTTCGCCGTGAAAAAATGGCTGCGCTCCGTGAACAAGGAATCGATCCTTTCGGAAAACGTTTTGAACGTACTGCAAATTCACAAGAATTAAAAGATAAATATGCCGACCTTGATAAAGAACAATTACACGATAAAAACGAAACAGCTACTATCGCAGGACGCTTGGTAACCAAACGTGGTAAAGGAAAAGTTGGTTTTGCCCACCTTCAAGACCGCGAAGGTCAAATTCAGATCTACGTTCGTAAGGATGCTGTCGGTGAAGAAAACTACGAAATCTTCAAAAAAGCAGACCTTGGTGACTTCCTTGGTGTAGAAGGTGAAGTGATGCGTACAGATATGGGAGAACTCTCTATCAAAGCTACTCACATCACACACTTGTCTAAAGCTCTTCGCCCACTTCCAGAGAAATTCCACGGTTTGACAGACGTTGAAACCATTTACCGTAAACGTTACCTTGACTTGATTTCTAACCGTGAAAGCTTTGAGCGTTTTGTCACTCGTTCAAAAATCATTTCTGAAATCCGTCGTTACCTTGATCAAAAAGGTTTCCTTGAAGTGGAAACACCTGTTCTTCACAACGAAGCTGGTGGTGCTGCTGCCCGTCCATTTATCACTCACCACAATGCCCAAAACATTGACATGGTGCTTCGTATCGCGACTGAGCTTCACTTGAAACGCCTTATCGTCGGTGGTATGGAACGCGTCTATGAAATTGGCCGTATCTTCCGTAACGAAGGAATGGATGCTACTCATAACCCTGAATTTACTTCTATCGAAGTGTACCAAGCTTATGCTGACTTCCAAGACATCATGGACTTGACTGAAGGCATTATCCAACATGCTGCTAAATCAGTCAAAGGTGATGGTCCTGTTAACTATCAAGGTACTGAAATCAAGATTAACGAGCCATTTAAACGTGTTCATATGGTGGATGCTATCAAAGAAATTACTGGTGTCGATTTCTGGCAAGACATGACTTTCGAGGAAGCCAAAGCTATTGCTGCTAAGAAGAAAGTTCCAGTTGAGAAACACTACACTGAAGTTGGTCACATTATCAATGCCTTCTTTGAAGAGTTCGTTGAAGAAACCTTGATTCAACCAACCTTTGTCTATGGACATCCAGTAGCTGTATCTCCACTGGCTAAAAAGACCCCTGAAGACGAACGCTTTACTGACCGTTTTGAACTCTTCATCATGACTAAGGAGTACGGTAATGCCTTTACTGAGCTCAACGACCCAATCGACCAACTTAGCCGTTTTGAAGCCCAAGCTAAAGCTAAAGAACTTGGTGATGATGAAGCGACAGGTATCGACTACGACTACATTGAAGCCCTTGAATATGGTATGCCACCAACAGGTGGTTTGGGAATCGGTATCGACCGTCTTTGCATGCTCCTCACTGATACAACTACTATCCGTGATGTATTGCTCTTCCCAACAATGAAATAAATTCTTATCCTCTGGTACTTGCCAGAGGATTTTTTGATGCAAAAAGAGACTGAGGAAACACTCAATCTCTACTTTTCACTTCTTTCGTTGCCACATCTTCTCCAAACCATTTTTGGCTGATTTCCTGGAACTTCCCTTCTTGATGTAGTTCAACAAAGGATTGATTTAAAGCTTGCAGTAATCTTTTGTCAGCAGGTCTGACACCTACAGCAAAAGATTCACTCTCAAATCCAACTGAAAAGACATTATAGTCATTTAATATTCCTTCAGACTGAAGATAATAATTGGCATACACTCGGTCAATCAACAAGGCATCAATACGGTCATTTTTCAAATCAATCAGGGCCTCATTAAAACTTTGGTACTGATTGGCCTTCTGATCTTTGACGCGATTTTTCAATAAATCTGGCTGGGCTTCAAAGTCTAAATAACCAGAAGAACCAGCTTGGGCTCCTAGGCTCTTATCTATCATATCTTCCACTGATTTGATTTGTTTATTTTTCTTAGTGACCAAAACTTGTTGATTTTCCATATATGGAATGCTAAAGGCAACCTTTTCTCGACGTTCATCAGTGGCAGAATAGCCATTCCAGATGGCATCAATGGTCCCATTTTGCAGTTCCGTCTCCTTCATATCCCAGTCGATTGGTTGAAATTGAACCTTAAAACCTAATTTTTCAGAGACAGCTTGTGCTAAGTCAATATCAAAGCCTGTATATTGGCCATTCTTTTCTTCAAAACCCATGGGTACAAAGGTATTATCAAAACCAATGGTTATACTCCCCTGCTCTTGATATTTATCCCAGTTATCCTGCTTTGGATCACTAGCCTTTTGAGTACAAGCTGTTAAAAAAAGAGTCAGGAGAGAAACCAATACTAAAGCAATTTTCTTATTAGTCATCGGCACCTCCTACTTGGGCTCAACCTTGAGAATCTGATCTGCGATGTTTTCAGCGAATTGTAAATCATGGGTAACGACAATCTGCGTCATTCCAAGTTCTCTATTTTGCAAGATCAGTTTTTCCACTTCCAAGCGCAATTCTGGATCCAGAGCAGAAGTCGGCTCATCATAACCTATGATTTCTGGGTCAATCATCATAGCACGCGCCAAGGCCACCCGTTGCTTTTGCCCACCTGATAGTGAGAATGGATAGGCGTCTGCATGGCCAGCCAGTCCTAACTGTTCCAAGAGTCCACGCGCCTTCTTCTCAGCCTCTTCCTGATTCATCCCCATAGTTTTCACAGGTGATAAAGTCAAATTATCTAGAACTGATAAATGAGGGAAAAGTTGAAAATCTTGGAAGACAAATCCCAGTAGATTTCGCTTCTCCAATTCACCCAGTTCTAAAGATTCTCCATTATAAAAGATTTGCCCAGAATCAATAGTTTCAAGACCCGCAAGCATACGTAAGAGAGTTGTCTTACCTCCACCAGAAGGCCCAACGATAGCCAGGATTTGCTTTTCAGGAATTTTTAGACTGAAATTAGATAAAATTTGCTTTTCACCAAATCCCTTATTGATATTTCGTAATTCTAACATGGCAACCTCCTATCTATAGTAACTGTACTTCTTCTCAACTTTTTTGGCAAGAATGGTCACAATCCCAATCAAAATCAAGTAAATGGCTCCTGCCAAGAACATAGGGACCAGACTAGCATCACGGTTGGCAGCTGTTCGACTAGCCAAGATAAGGTCTGAAATGCCTAGAGCATAGACCAGAGAGGTATCCTTGACCAAACTCATGACTTCATTAAAGACACTAGGAAGAACAATCTTGGTCACCTGTGGTAAGATAATATAGCGCACTGTGTCAAAGGGACTAAACTTCAAGACCTTGGCAGCCTCATATTGACCTTTAGGAATGGTATCAATCCCTCCACGGAAGATTTCAGCAAAGTAAGCCGCATAATTCAAAACAAAGGCAATGATAGCCGCAGGAAGACGGTCCAAACGAATCCCAATACTTGGGAGCACATAATAGATAAAGATCAATTGCAAGAGCAAGGGTGTCCCCCGCATAATCCAGATATAAATGTTAATCAGATGATGGAGGAGATTCCAATGGACTTGCAAGGCAAAGGCAATCAAAACGCCCAAGGGAATAGAAAAAATCAAGACCAGTGCAAAAACCTGTAAAGTCATGCTTGCACCGCTCAATAAACTCGGTAATATCTCAAACAAATAAGACATACTGCACCTCCTAAAAATAATTGTTCCTATTATAGCATACATAAACTAAATTACAACTATTTTTATAAAAAAATTACATTGTTAATAAAAATAAAAACTATATCTATCAAAAATGATAAGATATAGTTTTAAAACATTTTATTCCTGCAATCTCTCATACAATTCTTGCATTTGTACATCATCTGGAACCAGTTTTAAGTAAACTTGCGCATTGACTTTTGCTTCCTCAAAGTAGCCCAATTCACGCAAGAGATAGATATAGTGTTCCAGAAATTCGGGATTGTCCTTCAAATCTCCTGCCAACTCTTGGTAAAGCTCATAGGAAGTATCCAAATCGTCCATCTCTTGATAAGAACGAGCAATCATCCACTTGGTCAAAGGATTTTCTGGCTCCTCGCTCTGCAAGTCTAGAATGTCCTCATAACGCTCCTGTTCCAGATAAATAGTAGCTAGACGGAGTAAGATTTCTTCCGTATCCTCAGCGTCTGCTTTTGCAGTAAGGAGATAATTTTCTGCAGCACTAGCATCATGCAGTTCATAAGAGAATTGTGAAGCAGCTAGTAAGAGGCGAGTTTCAAAGGGATTTTTCTCTAGGCCTTGCTTAGCGATACGCAGAGCTTCTTGAACTTGATGTTCCTTATGTAAGGCCTGACTGTACCCATACTCATAACCTTCAAAGTCAGGAGAAATGGTATCAATCTGCTTAAAATAGAGGACAGCTTTTTGGTATTCTTCTTGATCAAAGTAAAGACTAGCCAACTCAAAAGCTGTTAGGTCATCGTATTCTAACTCCAAGGCTTTTTCTAAAAACTCTGTAGCCGTTTCAAATTTCCCTAACTGGGCATAGGCAAAGCCAATCCGTTGATAGGTAGAAATGCCCGTTTGCTCATAAATCGACCGATTATCTAACTGGGCATAGCCTTGAATAGCTTCTTGGTAATTTTCCAACTCACTATCCAACTCTGCCAAGCCCAATATCAAGAGAGGATCCTCTGAATAGGTCAAAGCCTCCAGCAGTTTCTCACGCGCCACATCTGTCAAACCTTCCATCTGGTAAAGGTCTGCCTTAAGAAGCAAAGCCGACACATACCAGTCACTGTCAGATTTGATTTCCTCAAGATAGGCAAAGGCTTCTTCAATTTGACCATCCTCGCTAGCAATTGTTGCTAGATTGAGATGAACCTCTGGAAAATCTTCTACGATTTTCAGGTAAATTTCCTTAGCCTGAGGATAAAAACCAATCCCTTCAAGATAAGTGCCTAGCTCATACAGAAGGTCACTTGGATCACTTTCTAAAGCTTTGACGAAATAGTGCTCAACCTTGGTTAAATCTTGCTCTTCCAAAGCCTGTAACATCTGTTGACTATTGTTCACTCTTGACTTCCTCACCCTCTAGTTCATATAGGCCACTAACTACCTTATACCATTCAAAAATCGCTGAAATGACAACCTTAGCAGAGGCATAAACTGGAATACCGAGTAAGACTCCCCAAATACCAAACATGGATCCTGAAGTTAACAAGACAAAAAGAACATTAATGGGATGAATGTTTAATTGACTTCCCAAAATCAGTGGAGAAACAAAACGGCCTTCAATAGTTTGTTCTACGATAAAGACAATCACTACTTTCAAAAGCATGACTGGTCCTGCAATCAAGCCCAATACAAGGGCAGGAAGCATGGCTAGGAAACTACCAAGATAAGGAACCAGATTTAAAATACCAGCAGTAACCCCAAGCGTAACCGCATAGCGTAGACCAATGATCTTAAAGAAGATAATAAACATTACTGCTACAATAATAGCTACTGTTACTTGCCCTCTAACATAGTTGGACAACTGTTGATTCACATCTGACAAAACCTGTCCTACAGGTTCCTTCAATTTCGTCGGCATGAATTGGGTCAAATAGTTTCGCAGCCCTTTCCCATCACGCAAGAGATAAAAGAGCATGAAAGGAACGATAATCAAGGCCACAATCACTTGAGAAGCTCCGCTAATAAAGGCGCTCACCCAGTTGACTGCTTGTGAAGAAACTTTACTTGCCCAAACTGTAGCCTGACTTGAGAAGTTTGTCAAAACTTGCTCTAACTGAGGTCTGAAATCATCTGGCAAACGCTTGGTCACCAAATCATTAATAACTCTGTCTGCATCTTCAAGGTAGATAGGTACATTTCTTGCAAAGGTTAAAACTTGACGTTGCAGATTTGGAATAGCTACTGCCAATCCCCAAACGATAAAGATAGCGATGATGACAAAGACAATACTAATCGCTATAACACGATTAATTTTGTGTTTCTCCATCCAATCAACAATGGGGTTCAATAAATAGTATAGTAAACCAGACAGAATGACTGGCAACATTACAACTGCTAAAAAGTCTAAAACAGGTGAAAATAAAAAACTAATCTTACTTAAAATAAAAAGATTCAGTCCCAATAATAAGGTTACCAAAAATACAGTTATTGCCTTGTTATCCAAAAACCACTTGAAAAACCAAGATAGGCTAAAATGTTTCTCTTTTTGCTCCATAAATACTTCCTTTCTATTATTCTCTCATTATACCATTTTTAAATCAAAATAACTCTTTTTTAAAGTGCTTACATACCATTGAATTGTACCGCATATCATATTGTGAATCTATTTTGTGATATAATAGTCTTATCTTTATAACGAGGTATAGTCATGAAAGAAACTGTTTATTTTGGAACTTACACACGTCGTACTTCCCAAGGGATTTACAAGGCAGACTTTGATACAGAAACTGGTCAGCTTTCAAATCTAGAACTTTTTGCAGCTGAGCCAAGTCCAACCTACCTTGCCTTTGACCACTACCAACATTTATACACTGTTGGTAGTCAAGATGATAAGGGGGGAATTGCAGCCTATCAAACTGATGGAACCTTATTAAATCATGTTGTGGAAGAAGGAGCCCCCCACTGTTATGTTGCCGTTGATGAAAATCGTGATTTGGTTTACGCAGCTAACTACCACAAAGGGCAGGTTCTTGTTTATAAACGTCAGGAAGACGGCAGCCTTCTACTTAGTGATGTAGATCAACACAGTGGCCAAGGTCCACATGAAAATCAAGCTTCACCCCATGTTCACTTTACAGACTTAACACCTGACCACTATCTAGTGACCTGCGACTTGGGAACTGACCAAGTCATCACTTATGACCTTGATCAAGAAGGTAAATTATCTAAACTCTATACCTATCACAGTCAGCCAGGAGCAGGCTCACGCCATATCATTTTCCATAACCACTATAAAATCGCTTATCTGGTTTGTGAACTCAATAGTACTATCGAAGTTTTAATCTACGATGGTGTTGGCGAATTTGAACGCATGCAAGTTATTTCAACTCTACCAGAAGGTTACGAAGGTTTTAATGGAACTGCTGCTATTCGTCTCTCTAAAGATGGTAAATACCTCTACGCTTCTAACCGTGGTCATGATTCTATCGCAGTATATACAATTCTTGCAGACGGTAGCTTAGAGTTGTTAGAAATCGTTCCGACTCATGGTCAGACTCCACGTGATTTTGATTTGACACCGAATCAAGAATTTGTCATTGCTGTCCATCAGGACTCTGACAATGCAACTGTCTTTAAACGCAATCCTGAAACTGGTCGTCTAGCAGAACTTTCTAACGACTTCCATGTACCAGAAGCAGTCTGCATCAGTTTTGCCTCTTAAGAAAACATAAAAAATGAACTTGGTAACTCAAGTTCATTTTTTCTTATAGTCTTTTTCCGACATTGATACGATTAATAGCACGTTGCAAAGCAATCTTAGCACGACGCTCTTGATCAATCAAGTGTTTTTCGTGGGCTTCTTCGATTTCGCGCTCCGCACGAAGCTTAGCACGTTCTGCACGGCTAACATCGATATCACGAGCACGTTCTGCAGAATCAGCAACGATTGTGATGGTGTTATTTGCAATTTCAATAACGCCTCCGTTTACTGCAATCCAGTTCACGTGATCTTCATCATCAATACGTTTCACCTTTACTTCATCAACTGCTAAAACCGCAATCATATTTTCATGTCGTGGCAAGATCCCCATCTCACCATCCAGAGTTCGAACTGATACATAGCTGGCATGGTGATCATAGACGAGACCATCTGGTGTCACGATCTGGACAGTTAACTGAGCCATAGATCACCTCTTAAAATCCCATTTTTTCAGCTTTTGCAATCACATCTTCGATAGAACCTACACCACGGAAGGCATCTTCTGGTAACTGGTCATGTTTACCATCAAGGATTTCCTTAAAGCCACGAACAGTTTCAGCAACTGGAACATAAGAACCTGGCTGACCAGTAAATTGTTCCGCAACGTTGAAGTTTTGTGACAAGAAGAACTGGATACGACGGGCACGAGCAACCAAGGTCTTTTCTTCATCAGAAAGCTCATCCATACCAAGGATAGCAATGATATCTTGCAATTCATGGTAACGTTGAAGAACACGTTTTACTTCAGCAGCAACTGCATAGTGCTCTTCTCCAACGATTTCAGGTGCCAAGGCACGTGAGCTTGAAGCAAGTGGGTCAACGGCTGGGTAGATACCCAATTGTACCAGCTTACGTTCCAAGTTTGTTGTTGAATCCAAGTGAGCGAAGGCTGTTGCTGGCGCTGGGTCAGTATAGTCATCCGCTGGCACATAGATAGCCTGGATAGAGGTTACAGAACCTTTCTTGGTTGATGTGATACGTTCTTGCAATTGACCCATTTCCGTAGCAAGTGTTGGTTGATAACCAACGGCTGATGGCATACGACCCAAAAGGGCAGATACTTCTGAACCAGCCTGAGTGAAACGGAAGATATTATCGATAAAGAGAAGCACGTCTTGGCCTTCAACATCACGGAAGTATTCAGCAATTGTCAAACCAGTAAGGGCAACACGCATACGTGCTCCTGGTGGTTCATTCATCTGACCAAATACCATGGCTGTTTTCTCGATAACGCCTGATTCTTTCATTTCCCAGTAAAGGTCGTTCCCCTCACGAGTACGTTCCCCAACACCAGTAAATACTGAAATACCACCATGTTCTTGAGCAATGTTGTGAATCAATTCTTGGATCAAGACGGTTTTACCAACTCCGGCTCCACCGAAAAGTCCAACCTTACCACCTTTTAGATAAGGGGCAAGAAGGTCGATAACCTTAATCCCTGTTTCAAGGATTTCAGAAGAGGTAGACAACTCATCAAAAGTTGGAGCTTTTTTATGAATTGGCTGACGCTCTGCATCTTCTGTGAAAGGAGCTTCCAAGTCAATGGTATCTCCCAAAACATTGAAGACACGTCCCAAAGTTTCTTTACCTACTGGTACAGAGATTGGACGACCTGTGTCCAATACTTCCATTCCACGAGTCAAACCATCTGTTGATTCCATGGCGATAGTACGAACCATACCATCTCCCAACTCTAAGGCTACTTCAAGGACGATTTTTGTTTTTCTTTCGTCATTTTTGTAGACGACAAGTGCATTGTTAATCTCAGGAAGTTTTTCCCCTGCTGCAAACAAGACGTCTACAACGGGTCCGATAACCTGAGCAATTTTACCTGAACTCATCTCCTTCTCCTATTCTATATAAGATACTGTCGGTTCCTAGCTCAACTAGGTCCTAAGTTCATTTTCATACAAGCTGGACTAGAGCCTATTCTAAGGCACTAGCTCCTGCTACGATTTCTGTAATTTCTTGTGTAATCGCCGCCTGTCTGGCACGGTTATACTGAATTGTCAAATCATTAATGACTTTCTTAGCATTATCTGTTGCTGTTTGCATAGCTGTCATACCTGCAGCATTTTCAGCTGTCTTAGCATCGATAATGGCACCGTAAATCATACTTTCTGCAAACTGAGGCAACAATTGCTCCAGAATTTCTTCTCGGCTGGTTTCCAATTCAAAAGTCAAGCTGTACTCTTCATCCGCTTCATTTGGATCCAAGTCAACAATCGGAAGCATTTGTTCCACACGCATTTGACTGGTTAGTGTATTGACATGGTGGTTATAGCAGACATAGAGTTCATCAAAAAGTTCATTTTGGTACATTTCAACAGTTTTTGAAATAATCTTTCGAACTTCATCAAAGCTAGGTTGATCCGCCAAGCCACGTAGTTCATAAAGGGGTTGAATACCACGAGCCTTAAAGAAATCAGCTCCCATTCCACCGATACAGATTATTTCAAAGCCTTTATCGTCTGGATGGTATTCTTCTTTCAACTCCATAACGGCTTTTAGAATAGAAGAATTATAACCTCCAACCAAACCGCGATCTGAAGTAATGACGATATAGCCTGTCTTCTTCACAGGACGACTAATCAACATCGGATTGGTTGAGCCACCAGAACCATTACCATGAAGGATATCTGTCAAGAGCTTGCGAACTTTCTGAGCATAAACTTGGAAGTTGCGAGCAGCTTCTTCAGAGCGACCAAGCTTAGCAGCCGATACCATTTGCATGGCATTAGTGATTTGACTCGTATTTTTTGTTGAGGCGATTTTTGTTTTAATATCATTTAGAGATACTGCCATCTGACACCTCTATTCTTACTGGAAGCTGGTTTGATTGAGAAACTCTGTAATCGCAGCATCCAAGACTGCTTCTTCTGGCAAGTCTTTTGTATCACGAATGGTTTCCAAAATCTCTGGATGTTGAGCGTCAAAGAAGGCATGGAACTCTTCCTCGAAACGAACAATATCATCTACTGGAACAGTATCCAAGAAACCATGTGTCAAAGCATAGAGAATGGTTACTTGTTTCTCAACAGGTAATGGTTTGTGAACAGGTTGTTTCAAAACTTCAACTGTACGACGTCCACGGTTCAACTTAGCCTGTGTTGCCGCATCCAAGTCAGAACCAAACTTAGTGAAGGCTTCCAACTCACGGTATGAAGCAAGGTCGATACGAAGTGTACCAGCAACCTTCTTCATGGCTTTGATTTGTGCAGAACCACCTACACGTGATACAGATGAACCCGCATCAATGGCTGGACGAATACCTGCATTGAAGAGACCATCACCAAGGAAGATTTGTCCATCAGTGATTGAAATCACGTTGGTTGCGATATAGGCTGAGATATCTCCTGCTTGTGTCTCGATAAATGGTAGGGCTGTAATTGATCCACCACCAAGTTCATCAGAAACTTTAGCTGAGCGCTCAAGCAAACGGCTGTGAAGGTAGAAAACATCCCCTGGGAAGGCTTCACGACCTGGAGGACGACGAAGCAAGAGAGACAGTTCACGATAAGCTACCGCTTGTTTTGATAAATCATCATAAACGATCAAAACATGCTTACCTTGGTACATAAATTCTTCCGCCATGGCAACCCCAGCATAAGGAGCTAGGAAGAGCAATGGAGATGGTTGTGAAGCAGAAGCTGTCACAACGATTGTGTAGTCCAAGGCACCGTACTGACGAAGTGTTTCTACTTGAGTACGAACTGTTGATTCTTTTTGTCCAATCGCTACGTAGATACAGATCATATCTTGACCTTTTTGGTTCAAGATTGTATCAATCGCAATGGTTGTTTTCCCTGTCTGACGGTCACCGATAATCAACTCACGTTGACCACGACCAATCGGTACAAGGGCGTCAATAGCTTTCAAACCAGTTTGCAATGGTTCTGATACAGACTTACGTTGCATAACACCAGGAGCTGGCGCTTCTACTGGACGAGTTTTATCAGTGTGGATTTCTCCAAGACCGTCAACTGGACGACCAAGGGGATCCACAACACGACCAATCAGACTTTCACCAACTGGGACTTCCATGATTTTACCTGTACGGCGGATTGTATCGCCTTCACGGATATCTGTAAAGTCACCTAGGATGATAATACCGACATCAGTTGACTCCAAGTTTTGAGCCATACCATAAGAGCCGTTTTCAAAAATCAACAACTCTCCACTCATGGCATTTTCAAGACCGTGAGCACGCGCGATACCATCCCCGATATAGGTTACAACACCTGTTTCAGTCACATCAAAATTGGGTTTGAAATTTTCAATTTGTTGCTTAATTAAAGCGCTGATTTCTTGTGCGTTAATTGCCAAAAGAACACCACTTTCTATTTCAAATTTTCTTTAACAACTTTAAGTTGTTGTTTAATACTCACATCAATTGTCTTGTGATTGGCAAAAATGACAAAACCACCAATAAGACTTTCATCGATTTGTTCTTTTACACTCCTTACTTTAAGAGACATTTTTTTCTCAATCAAAGGGAGCAAGCGACTCTTCTGTTCATCAGTTAAAGGATGAGCTGAAGTAATCGTCACTTCAAATCGATTTGTTTCTTTTTCAAGTCGGTTCAAGCAATCTACAAGAATATCATAAAAAAGATTTGCTCTGTGATTGTAGATAAGAACCTGGATAAAGTTTTGCAATAAAGGTGACACTGAATCTTGGAAGAAAGTAATTGTTTTTTCCTTGTCAGACTCGTCTACTGCCACTTTTTTTAAAAAAGAAGGTAAGCCTGTTTCTTCAGCAACTTGCTTGATTTGAGCTAAGTCTGAAAAGATACGGTCTTCTTCTCCTTTTTCTATAACCAATTGGACAAAAGGCATGCTGTATTTTTCAATTACCTTTACTGTTTTCTTGTCCATTAAGCTTCTCCTAACTGATCGATATACTGATCAATAAGTTCTTTATGGGCATGACCGTCAAGGTTTTGTGAGATGATTTTACCAGCCAAGCTGATTGTCAAATCTGCTACCTCACCCTTAACACTTTGTAAAGCTTCAGCTTTATTTTGAGCAATTTCTTGGTTCGCTTTTTCTTTCAAGCGTCCTGCTTCTAGCTTAGCATCTGCTAAAATACTAGCTTTGCTTTTCTCAGCTGTTTCTTTCGCATTCTCAATGATTGTCTTAGCTTCTTTACGACTACCAGCCAATTCATCTTCGCGTTTTTGAGCCAATACTTCTGCTTTTTGACGTGCTTGTTCAGCTCCGTCAATATCTGCTGCAATTTTTTCTGCTCTTTGTTCGAAAATGCTAGCCAAATTTGACCAAGCGTATTTCTTAACCAAGACTAGCAAGAGAATAAAGGAACCAGCGATTAGTATAAAATCACCAAGTAATTCACCTACTGTTACATTCATAAACTACTCCTTTCTATTCTTCATCATTAATTTTATTTCCTAGGTACATTGAAGATAACAATGTAAATACATATGCTTGTACACAAGAAATAAAAACAGAAAATGCAGTCCAGATTAGATTTGTTCCAAAAGCAATAGGATACCAATAGAAGGCCTGATGAGAAAGTAGGACTAACATACTTGCCATCACTTCCCCTGCAAAGATATTACCAAAGACCCGCAATGCAAGTGAAAGGAGATTGGTAACTTCTTCCAAGAGATTCATTGGTGTCATAAAACCTGGTGTTACAAATGCTTTTAAATACTTTTTGATTCCACGACGACGAATTCCTTCTACGTGGGTCATTAAGATAATTGTAAAAGACAAGACCAAGTCAAATGACAAATTTGCTGTTGGTGAGGTCCAAAGATTTACACCATCTGTAGTCTGAATTCTAGCCATTAAGCCAATATTATTTGCAATGGCCATAAATAGGAATAAACAGAAATAAAAGAGAGAATAATCCTTTATCATTGGACCAAGGTTTGATTTTGTAAATCCAACAACAAAATCAAATAAATACTCTAATACATTTTGTTTTCCTGTGGGTCTCAAAGTCATATTTCGAGTTGCCCAATAAATAAAGCCAAAAATAAGTGCTACAGTCAACAAAGTCAAAACTACTATGGTTAAATTAAAGGTAACAGGACCAATATTGATGGTTGGATTAATACTTTCTTCCATCTAAAATCCTCCCTTTTTCAATTTATACTTCTTTTATTTGATGATAAATGAAAAGACAAGAGTAACGAAGAAAGTACCTTCAATAAAGGCAACCCCTAGGATCATCAAACTACGTAGTTCTGAGATGATATCTGGTTGGCGAGCAACTGATTTCAACAAACCGTTCATCAACATACCTTCACCAAGAGATACACCCATACAGGCAAGACATAGACCGAAAAATGTTAAATTCATGACGAATTCTCCTTTTAATTAAAATTTACTTACTTAGTTTAGTCCTAAAAATTGGATTTGTCAACTTTTTACTTACGTTGAAAGCGTTTAATGAAAATTATTTACAATTTTACTATTTTTAAGTCTATTATATAGAAAACTTTGTAAAAAACTTGTAATAAATCCGACCATTATCTTGACCTTTCTGAAAAGTAATGAAAAAATCCGAGATGAAATCTCGGATGGAAATTAATATATTTTCTTTAACCTAAGGTTCTTTAGTAAGTAGGATTAAAGGGAAAGCAACTAGAAAGCTTTCGTCTCCTACATGTTTATTAAGCACGCACTGTGACGCTAGTTCCATCTTCCTTATAAAGATTGATGAGACCTTCTTTAAGAGCTCGAACCATGTCTCCAGCTTGAACAGGTTGTGGGACTTTGATTGTCAAGAGTTCCATTGGATTTGGAGCGCGGTCTATTTTATTGCCTTTGGCATCATGTAAATTTTCGATATACGTTTCAAAATGACGGAAACCTGGGCCATAAAACTCAACTTGGTCTCCTTCGTTAATAACGTTCCGTTGACGAATAGTTGCTGTTTGTGTCGCATCATCATAAGAAACCACTTCAGCAACAAACTTATACTCAGGAATTTTACGACGAGCACCAAACAACTGCTCATTTTCCGATGGTGTACCGTAGTAGAAACCTGTTGCTAATTCACGTTGGGCAACCTTCCACATCTCATCAATCAAGTCTTGCTTGATAGCTTCAAACTTCTCTGGACTCTCTAGATAAGCATCAACAGCCGCCTTGTAGCAGTTGGTTACAGTTGAAACATAGTGAATAGACTTCATACGTCCTTCGATCTTCAGACTGTCCACACCGTTTTCAATCATATCTGGGATATGGTCAATCATAGACATATCAACGGCTGACATAGAAAATTCTTCAGGAATTTCACCCTTCAAGCTCTTGCGTTCTTTCCCAAATGGCATATCGTAAAGGTCGTACTTCCAACGACAAGACTGAGAACAACCACCACGGTTGGCATCACGCATACTCATATGGTTTGATAGCGTACAGCGACCTGAGTAAGAAATACACATTGCTCCGTGGACAAAGGCTTCAATCTCAACGTCTGTACGTTTGCGAATTTCTGCCAATTCTTCCATTGAAACTTCACGCGCCAAAACAACACGTGTTAAGCCCAGTTCTTTCCAGAACTCAAGAGTTTCATAGTTAGTCGCACTGGCTTGAGTTGAAAGGTGAATTTCAAGGCCTGGTGCTTCAGTCGCTGCAATCATAATCAAGGCTGGATCAGATACGATAACTGCTGCAATCCCGATATCACGCAGTTTACGGAACCACTCACCAGCCCCCTCTTCATTTCCTTCGTGCATAACCATGTTGGCAGCTACATAGACCTTTGCACCGTACTTGGCAGCAAACTGGACACCTTCTTCCATTTGTTCAAAGGTAAAGTTTCCTGCACGGCTACGAAGACCATAGGCCTGACCACCGATAAAGACAGCATCTGCCCCATACTGAACAGCTACCTTTAGCTTCTCTAAAGTCCCTGCAGGTGATAAAACCTCAGGACGTTTTAATGTTTTTGTCATGTTTTCTCCTATTTGCAATATAAAAGTTTGACGTTTTTCCTTCTCATTTTATAGTAAATAAGCGATAAAATCAAGCCTAGACAGATTGTTTTGACAATTCTAATCTTTTAAGAAAGCAAAAAACCTAGCCTTTCTAGACTAGTTATTCTCAAGATAAAATTCAAAACGTTCGCCAACATACTGACTTTTCACGTATTCAAAAGCTGTCCCGTCTTCTAGGTAGGAAACCTGAGTCAAACCAAGAATAGCATGTCCTCTTTCAACTTCCAAATAGTGGGCAATCTTTTCTTTAGCAAGACGAGCATAGATGGTCTGCTGTGATTTACCGATACGGTAGCCGTGTTTTTGCAGGGTTTGAAAGAAATGACTGGTGATTTCTTCTTTTTTAAAATTCTTAATAAATTTCTCAGGAATAGAAGCAACTTCATAAACTAAAGGAACTTGGTCGGCATATCGGACCCGCTCCATTCGGATAATATTGTCCGTTGGAGAAATTCCTAGCTTGGCAACTTCCTGCTCATTGGGAATGGTTTTTCTGTAGGAAATGAGCTGGCTAGAGGGTACTTTACCTTGGGACTTAACAATTTCAGTAAAACTGGTTGTCCCTCGCATCTTTTCTTGTACCCGAGTACTAGAAACAAAGGTGCCACTTCCTACGCGGCGCTCTAAGACACCTTCTTCAACTAATAGAGATACAGCTTGGCGGAGGGTCATGCGACTGACCTCAAACTGCTCTGCTAAATCTCGTTCACTAGGAAGCCTCTCCCCAATAGCCCAACGGTGATCGTCAATATCCTTTTTAATCTGATCATGGATTTTCATATAAGCAGGTAGCATATTTTCACTTCATTTCTATCTTTTCTCTATTGTACCCCAATAAACTAGAAAAAGTCAAACTTCGCCTTGTTTAGTTGGTAATTCGCCCTTATTTGTGTTAGAATATTGGAAAAGATATTTCTTTTGAGAAAGGAAAAAGATGAGTAACATTTCAACTGATTTGAAAGATGTCGAAAAAATCATCGTATTGGACTATGGTAGCCAATACAACCAGCTGATTTCACGCCGTATCCGTGAGATTGGTGTTTTTTCAGAACTAAAAAGCCATAAAATTTCAGCTGCTGAAGTTCGTGAAATCAATCCTGTAGGAATTATCCTTTCAGGCGGACCAAACTCTGTATACGAAGATGGTTCATTTGATATTGACCCAGAAATCTTCGAACTTGGAATTCCTATTTTGGGAATTTGTTATGGTATGCAGTTATTGACCCATAAACTTGGAGGAAAAGTTGTTCCTGCAGGTGATGCTGGAAATCGTGAATACGGTCAATCAACCCTAACTCACACACCATCAGCTCTTTTTGAATCAACACCTGATGAACAGACTGTTTTGATGAGCCATGGTGATGCAGTTACTGAGATTCCTGCTGACTTTGTTCGTACTGGAACATCAGCTGACTGCCCTTATGCAGCCATTGAAAACCCAGATAAACACATTTACGGTATCCAATTCCACCCAGAAGTTCGTCATTCTGTATACGGTAATGACATCCTTCGTAACTTTGCCCTTAACATCTGTAAGGCTAAAGGCGACTGGTCAATGGATAACTTCATTGATATGCAGATCCAAAAAATTCGTGAAACTGTTGGTGATAAACGTGTCCTTCTTGGCCTTTCAGGTGGGGTTGACTCATCTGTCGTTGGAGTTCTTCTCCAAAAGGCTATTGGCGATCAATTGATTTGTATCTTCGTAGACCACGGTCTTCTTCGTAAAGGTGAAGCAGATCAAGTTATGGACATGCTTGGTGGTAAGTTTGGTTTGAATATCGTCAAAGCAAACGCTGCTAAACGTTTCCTTGATAAACTTGCTGGCGTTTCTGACCCTGAACAAAAACGTAAAATCATCGGTAACGAGTTTGTTTATGTCTTTGATGACGAAGCAAGCAAGCTAAAAGATGTAAAATTCCTTGCTCAAGGTACCTTATATACAGACGTTATCGAATCTGGTACAGATACAGCTCAAACGATCAAGTCACACCACAACGTGGGTGGTCTTCCAGAAGACATGCAGTTTGAATTGATTGAACCACTCAATACTCTTTATAAAGATGAAGTTCGTGCCCTTGGTACAGAACTTGGCATGCCAGACCATATCGTATGGCGCCAACCATTCCCAGGACCAGGACTTGCTATCCGTGTCATGGGAGAAATTACTGAAGAAAAACTTGAAACAGTTCGTGAATCAGATGCTATCCTTCGTGAAGAAATTGCCAAAGCTGGTCTTGACCGCGATATCTGGCAATACTTCACAGTTAATACAGGTGTTCGTTCAGTCGGTGTTATGGGTGACGGTCGTACGTATGACTACACGATTGCAATCCGTGCCATCACCTCTATCGATGGTATGACTGCTGATTTTGCTAAGATTCCTTGGGAAGTCCTTCAAAAGATTTCTGTACGTATCGTAAACGAAGTGGATCACGTTAACCGTATCGTCTACGATATTACAAGTAAACCACCTGCAACCGTTGAGTGGGAGTAAAATAATAGTATAGAAAGTTCTTAGACTAGAAGTTTCTAAGGGCTTTTCTTTTGCACTGGTCATATACTAGATATAAGATTTCCCCTATGTTTCACAGAGGAAATCCAGACTACAACAGCAATTAATTTATTTTTTACACGCTTGATGATCTTATTAGTCAAATCATTTTATTAGTCAGGTTGAACGAGACATTGATTTTCCTTCATCTGTAGCTTTGTTTCAGATGCTTATTTCAATGATAAAGGGTGCTCTAGTTTTAAACCTACTATATACTATTCAAAAACTCTCATCCAATTCTTATACAATATTCCATCCATGTGCCAAATTATAAAGAACATTAAGGACAATACCTCCTATCACTAGTTTTTGTTTTTTTAATTTGAACAATGATATTAATATTCCACATTTTATGACTTATAGAAAGAATTACAGTCGTTATTTTCAAGATTAAGAATCCACCTTGACCAAGATATTACACTTGTATTCACTTATACTTGCCCTCGTGGAAAGAAAGGGAAGCTTCGTACTAGAAACTGTAGCAGAGACTAAAAGAAAAGGTGGATTGGCTTCTTGGTACAGACAAAGAATACCACAATCTACGTTACACAAGAAAAGTTGGTAAGTCCAAGCTGAAGATATTAAAAAGACAAACACTAAAATGATGTTTGTCTTCGGTTTTTATAGAGGAAATTCTTTACACTCTCTATTTATTTCCCGCCACTTCCTCATCAATATTCCTTTTAAAAATTTCCTCGCAACTTTCCATCTTTTCACAAAACTCACTGTAGGATGAAACCTTCTGAGGGATTTGGATAGAGCACTTTTTAAGCAAGACTCCGTGCCCCTCTACTTTTCCTATTTCTCTATTTACTGACTGCTCTATACTAGGAAAAATTAGTCCAGCGTTCTCAGCTTCTAAAATATAAGAATAGGAAATCAACTGGAACAAGTCCTCACGGTTGATTCCTTTTTCAGTATCTTCAAGTTTTTTATATTTAGCATCTAGAACAATCTTTCGTTCTCTATCATAAAAATCTGGATAGACTTTTCGTTTCCCATCAGAAAATACTAGGATACCTCCTTTCTTTTCTTTATTCCGAGGATGCAAAAATCCTTTTGGTAACAAGGTGTAAACATACTCTTCCCAAAGCCAGGAAACATCAAAAATAATACCGTGGATTTTTTGCTCTTGGTATCCTAAACCATTCTTTTCTCTATTTAGGATCATCAGGCAAAGCTCTTGCAACTTTCTGTACTCTCGAAAATAAGCATGACGAAGAGGTTTGGTTTTATTTATTCTGATAAATTTAGCACAATCAGCTAGTTTATAAGCTGAGGTTACACGCGTAACTTCAGCTATAGTTTCACGATTATTATCGAGCATAACTCCGAAACTTTTTTGAGTCTTTATATACTCAATCGTATGCCGAATCAACTGCATGAGTGGATTATCATAGGCAAACTCTCTTGTTGTATAGGCAATATTTCCCGTAAAAGGAAGATTTTTCTTAAGATGATTTCCTACATCAACGGCTCCCTTTACATGACTATCGTTATGGAAAAATCTCTGGTATTCCTTATAAAGACCTTTTCGAAGAGCGGCTTGCAAATACTTTGGAAAGAGGTAAACCAAGAGTTGATAGAGTTTATCCTCAGGAGATAGACCAACATCCAAACTAGTCAGATTGATATTGAGAACCTTTTGTAAGAGATAATGCAAAAAGTAGTCGTTATATTTATCAGAAAAGCGAGAAGAAATCGTTAATCTCTCCTGATTACAACCCAGAAAACCAATCACATTACCTGTTTTAATTTCCTGATTGATTGTTTCAAAAATCTTTTGGTCCTTATCCAAATCAGGAGTATGAGTCAAATCATTTGGAAAAATAAAGATATTGTCCTCTTTAGAAAGGTTATCCAGTGTTCTATCAAGAAGTGCTTGACTTAGTTTGGGATATTCTGCGACAAAATCTTCCTTAGTAATTCTATGCTGATTATCAGTGATTCGCATCATTATCACCAGTATCTTGGGGTTCTGTTTGCTCATTATTTGTCAGATCAAATGCATTTTTCAATGTTTCCAGAGTTTCATCCTCTTCATAAGAACCCCGTAAGTAATCTTCCAAAAGCGGTTTGAGGTAATCAGACCAGAGTAATTCATAGTCAAAATCTACATCCTTCAACTTAAGGAAATAACTTGGTCCGATATGATAATGACTGTTTAGCTCCTGAACGTTCTCGATAGCAGCATTTAAGTTTCTTAAACGTTTTTTCGCTTCTTTTGCTTCATCACCGAGAACATCGTCTAGCATACTAACTTGACTCTCGGCAGTAACTTCAACAAAACGGAAGCGACGACGCATAGCAAAATCAAAGGTATCCACTGAGCGGTCAATATCATTCATAGTTCCGATGATATAGACATTTTCAGGGATATAAAACTTTTCATCAGTTTCGTGTAGATTTGCATATTGGGTAGAAACACATCCCTTTTCACCACGATAGCCAGGGTCGATAGAGAAAAAGAGTTCGCCAAAAATCTTAGAAATCTCACCACGATTGATTTCATCAATGATGAAGACGAATTTCTTGTCTGTGTTGATCTCTGTTGGAGAGATATAGTCTTTCAAACCAAATCTTTTCTTTAAAATTTCAAGGACTTTTTTTCCTTGGTTACGATAATAGGGCTGTTTCAGATATTTTTCATCTTTATAGAGTTCATAAACATAAGATTTTGTTAAGCAAGTTCCTTGGGACTTAGTTTCATAATTGATATTAAAATTATTTCTACTATTTACTGTGAGATAGGAAAATTCTGTCAAATATTCTTTTTCATCTCTGCTATTTACATATTCAAGATAAAGATCCCACGCTTCCTCAAAATTATCTTGGCCTCCAGTTTTCTGAGCTTCTTTCGCTCTCTGACAAAAATCTTTAAAAATACCATCTTGTAATTTAAATTCAATAGCTCCATCCCCATTTGATACCGGTCTCAACCCCTCTACAAAATCCGTATAATCATAGGAAGGGTGAAATTGTACAAAGTCGATTTGATCTTCATTACCACCAGTTAGCTCTGCCGCAATTTCTTTAGCAAGATAAGTTTTTCCTGTGCCAGGAGCACCACGGAGGATGAGGTTTCTGGATTGTAGTAGAGTTTGACTCAATGGATGATAAACCTTATATTCTGCAGACATTTTTTCTTCTTTCTTTTCTTTATCGTATAGAAATTGTGTTGAATATTCAAATAAAATGCTTCCCAAAATTGAAGATTCTAGTTCAGGATAGGTTTTAGAAAATAGTTTACAAATCTCATGATTCTGACGATAGGGTCCTCCTTGATTACTTTGAGGAATCAACCTATTCCAAAATTCATTCTGACTATTCATATTTGCTCCTAAAAAAGAATTGTTCTCAGAATAAATACAAAGTAGTTTTGTCACCACAGCAGAACGACCAATAAATTCATTTGTGGACTTTTTCATATCAAATATAGGATTGTCAAAATCAAGTTTACTACCGATTTGAATAATCTGATACAGATCTCTTTTTAGTTTATTAAAACGTTGCTCCAATTCAGATATAGGAATGATTTTATTAGCTTGATTTTTATAGCTTTGAGTATCCTCATTCCAATAAATACCAAATTTTGAAGAGCCTCCTCCTCCAATACCTAAAAATAAAGATTTGTATTTCCCCCTCTCAAGACTATAGCAAAAAGAATTACTTTTAGCACCTTTCCCAATAACATAATCATCAATAGACATGGTTAAAATTCTATCAAGTGGCCACTCTTTAAGAAATTCTTCACGTAATTGTTCATTGTAAATACTATATTTAGATGCATCTTCTCTTAATCTTATTTTATTTTCTTGGTACCAATCATAAAAATCTTCCAAACTAATTTTTCTTTTCAGCATCAATCTTACTCCTTTTATAATAATGTTCGAATAAAAAACTAGATATTTCATATATAGAATATCATACCCTATAAAAAAGAAAAGAATTTCTAAAGAAAATCCTAGTGTAGAGTGGGGTATTCCCTCATAACACTAGACTTTTTTTCTCCTAATAATACTCGCCCTGACGATAGTCCCATGAGTTAAAGGTGTCTGACAGGTGCATCATAATCTTATCAATGTCAAGCCCTTTGCGGATTACAACTGGAGCTGGTGAAGTTGAGCGTGCTCCTCCTTGTTCTGGGATGAGTTTGCCGTCTTTATCGACCATAGAGACCATCACACCTTGCTCGTAGCGAGTTTCAATCGTTTTGTCAGGCTGGATTGATGCCACATAGTCGTCTGCCTCGATAACAAGGTCAACTGCCCCTTCGATGCGTTCTCCGATACCTTCTACCTTACCACGGTTTCCTTTTCCAGATGGGTTAGCTGATGAGGCATAAACCATCTTGCCTTCTTCCCAAAGTTTGGCAGCCAATTGTTCACCAGCTTTCCCAAACTTGATAACAAAACAGCTAGTACCACGAACGTCAGTCATCAGTTCTTCACGACCATCCCCGTATGCTTTAAGTTTTTCAAAGGCTTCTGGTTTCCAAGGAAGGATACAACCAAGAAGAATATCTTCGTCCCAATGTTTTTGGTAGAAGGCTTCAATTTCTGGGTTGAGTTGTGCTAAGGCGCGAAGCTCATCCATGCTACCGCAGAGAACAACACCTGGTTTGTTACGGTTACGTTCTTTAGCTTCAAACTTACGTTCAAGTCCTACCTTATCGCTAGTCATGATGATATAACCGACTTTTGTAGGGCAAACGATACATCCGCCCTCACCTTTTAAAATGTCATAGCCTTCTTGTGAAAGTGTTCCGTTCCATTGAATGTGTTTTGTCATAGTTCTATTTCCTTTTCTATTTTTCTTCTAATCCTGCCAGTAGGCTGGTCGTTGTTTTTCATAGGCAGCAATCAAATCTTCATACTGCAAGGTAATACCGATATCATCCAAACCATTTAAGAGTTTGTGTTTCCATTCACTATCGATTTCAAAAGTGAATTCTCCAATTGGTGAGATGATTTTTTGTTGTTCCAAGTCCACAGTTACCTGATCAGTTGGTTTCAAGTGGGCTAGTTTCTCTCTAACCTCTCTAGGCTGAACAATTGGCAACATTCCATTATTGAGTTCATTATTGTAATGAATATCCCCAAAAGACCCTGCAATCACGACTTTAAAACCATAGTCCGCTAGAGCCCAAGCTGCGTGCTCCCTCGAAGATCCTGCCCCAAAGTTATCCCCTGAGATGAGGATAGTTGCTTTACGGTATTCAGGTCTGTTAAAGACAAAGTCTGGATCCTCAGTATAGAGATCATCCAGATAACGCCAAGCATACATGAGGTACTTACCAAAGCCTTTTTTATCAATTAACTTGAGAAACTGCTTGGGAAGGATTTGGTCAGTATCAATGTTATCATTCATGAGAGGAACAGTCGTTCCCGTATAAACTGTGAATTTTTCCATATCCTCTCCTTACTGAGCTTCTGGCATTTGTCGAACATCTACGAAACGCCCTGCAATAGCTGCCGCAGCTGCCATAGCTGGACTGCAGAGGTGGGTCTTAGCACCAAAGCCTTGTCTATCTTCAAAGTTTCGATTGCTGGTTGAGGCGCAGTGAACGCCATCTGGAACCTTGTCTGGATTCATCCCTAGGCACATAGAGCAACCTGGGTCTCTCCACTCAAAGCCAGCATCTAGAAAGACCTTGTCCAAACCCAACTTCTCAGCAGCTCGTTTCACAGGACGAGAGCCCGGAACCACGATAGCCGTTAAGTTGGGGGCTATTTTCTTTCCTTTGACAAATCGCGCAGCCAGTTGCAAGTCGCTGAGACGAGCATTTGTACAAGAGCCGATAAAGATATAACCTAGTTCAATATCTGCTGGCTTTTGACCAGGCTCCAAGTCCATGTAATTGTAGGCTCGCTCATCATTCATATCTTTGATTTCTGGGAAGATACTGTCAAAGTCAACCCCCATAGCAGGATTGGTTCCCCAGGTCACCATAGGAGCCAAGTCTGAGACATCCATCTGGATAACCTTATCGTAAACGACATTCTCATCACTGACAAGATTCTTCCAATCTGCCACAGCCTCTTCAAAGTTCTCTGGAACACATTCCCGTCCCTTGAGATAATCATAGGTGGTTTGATCCGGATTCATGATTCCCATCTTGGATCCAAACTCGATGGACATATTGCAGATGGTCATGCGTTCTTCCATGCTCAGTGCATCAATTGCTTGTCCCCGATATTCCACCACGTAGCCTACACCGCAAGCAACGCCGTACTTGGCAATCAAGGCTAAAATGAAATCCTTGGAATAAACTCCTTTTTGAGGAACTCCAGTGAATTCAACCAACATTTTCTTAGGTTTAACCTGCCAGAGGGTCTGGGTAGCGAAGACATGCTCAACTTCACTGGTCCCAATTCCAAAGGCGATAGCTCCGAAAGCACCGTGAGTAGCCGTATGGCTGTCTCCACAGACGATGAATTTTCCTGGTTGAGTTCTTCCAGTTTCTGGTCCAACCATGTGAACAATTCCTTGTTTTTCAGAACCGTGGGCCGCATGTTCAATCCCAAACTCCTCAACATTTTCAGCCAGCTTATCAATTTGCGCCTTGGAAATGACATCTCGAATATCGTAGATATTGACCGTCGGGACATTGTGGTCAAAGGTTCCAAATGTCAAGTCTGGTCGTCTCAATCTGCGTCCTGCATCTCGTAATCCTTGAAAAGCCTGAGGGCTGGTCACTTCGTGGATATAGTGCTGATCCACATACATGAGTTGCGGCTGCCCCTCTTCTCCTGTGATGACATGACGGTCCCATAATTTATCAAAAATCGATTTTCCTGCCATCCATTACCTCCAAATAAAATATAAGGCTACTAGTGTGGACACCATCCCGAGAAACCAAACTGTTTTAAAATACCATTTTCGAGTCTTGTGGTGAAAGATGATTCCTGCTAGCCAAGCACCAAAACCACCACAAGTAAAGGATAAAATAAGTAAGATTTTCTCAGGGATGCGCCAAGCTCTTCTCCTTGCCTTGGATTTGTCAATACCATAAATCAAGAAAACCATGACATTCCAAATCAAAAGGACTAGAGTAATTTTTTCGTCTAACTTCATAATCTTGCGATAATAGCTTCCGTCATTTCCTTAGTCGAAGCCTGTCCTCCTATATCTCTCGTTAAATTTCCAGATGCCAAACTTGCCTCAACAGCATGCTCGATACGCTCTGCATCCTCATAACGACCAAAGCTATCTCTCAACATCATGGCAACTGACAAAATCATGGAAATAGGATTGGCAATTCCTTGATCAGCAATATCAGGAGCTGAACCGTGAATGGGCTCATAGAGACTTGGGCCATTTTCAGAATGACTGGCTGATGGCATAACCCCAAGTGTGCCAGATAGAACGCTTGATTCATCAGATAGAATATCTCCGAAAAGATTCTCCGTCACGATGACATCAAACTTAGCAGGATTGGTAATAATAAGCATGGCAGCTGAGTCGACTAGCTGGTGTTCCAAGGTCACATCTGGGAAATCCTGTGCGACCTTCTCAGCTACTTTCCGCCAGAGTTTTGAGGTCGCTAGAACATTTTGCTTATCGATACTAGTAAGGATTTTTCTCCGACTTCTTGCGATTTCAAAGGCTTTGCGAATAATCCGTTCCACTTCCTCATAGCTATAGTCGTTGATATCACGCGCTTTTTGCTCTTCGAGAATATGATCTCCGAAGTAGATCCCGCCTGTCAACTCACGCACCACGACAAAGTCCACACCAGCAATTCGTTCTGGTTTGAGAGGTGACAAATGCTTAAGACTATCAAAGATTTTTACAGGGCGAATATTAGCATAGAGATTGAGTTCCTTACGGAGAGCCAGCAAGCCTTGTTCAGGCCTAACCGCTGCTCCATCATACTGAGGACTTCCGATAGCCGCTAGTAGAATGGCATCTGCTTCACGACATACCTTGAGGGTTTCATCAGGTAAAGGATTCCCTGCAGCATCGATACCTGCACCTCCAAAAGGTCGTCTATCAATCTCATAATCAAAACCTGTTTTTTCAGCTAGAGCTTCCAGAACCTCTAACCCAGCCTCCATGATTTCTGGGCCGATTCCGTCCCCTGCTAGAACTACTATTTTCTTTGTCATAGCATTCTCCTTTACACACTAGGCATATCGCGGTAAGAAACACTGCGTCCCATCTCACCAGCATTCTCTTTTTGAACAAAGGTATTGGCATTAATGTAGGCAATAGCCGAAGCCTTTAACACATCGAAATCAAGACCTGCTGCGTTAAAGATGGTTTCTGTATCTCTATTTTCAACAGTTACCAAGACCCGAGCTTGGGCATCAATTCCATCTGTCACAGCATCAATGGTATAGGACACCAAGCGGACGGATTGGTTAAAGAACTTGTCGATAGCGTTAAAGATTGCTTCAACAGAACCTTGCCCTGTCGCATTAAATTCGACCTTCTCACCATCCATGTTAGCCAGGCTAACAAGCGCTTCAATGTCATTATCTGCATGAGTTTGCAGTTGTAAATCATCAAAATGGAAACCTTCTGGATTTTCAACCATGGTTCCAGCTACCAGCGCACGAATATCTGCATCTGTGATTTCTTGTTTTTTATCGGCCAGTGCCTTGAACTTAGCGAAGAGTGGTTTGATGTCCTCTTCTGTAAAATCTAGGGCTAATTCTCTTAGTTTCTCGACAAAGGCATGGCATCCAGATAATTTTCCAAGCGGAAGACTATTACTCTTGACACCAACCAATTCAGGGGTGATGATCTCATAAGTGAGAGGATTTTTAAGTACTCCATCTTGGTGAATACCAGATTCGTGAGAGAAGGCATTGCCACCAACCACGGCCTTGTTTTTAGGAACTGGAATTCCTGAGAAGCGAGAAACCATTTCTGATGTATTGATGGTCTCATTTAGGACAATACTGGTTTCTGCTTGGTAGTAATCTTGGCGAATATTGAGAGCCACTGCTATTTCTTCCAAGGCAGCATTTCCAGCTCGCTCCCCAATACCGTTGATAGTCCCTTCGACACGTCCTGCACCATTCTTGACGGCAGCAAGGCTATTAGCTACTGCCATTCCAAGGTCATCATGACAGTGTGGTGAATAGATAATCTGACGATCCGTCTTGACATTCTCAATCAAGTGTTTGAAGATAGCTCCGTATTCCTCTGGTGTGGTAAATCCTACCGTATCAGGAATATTGATATAAGACGCCCCTGCATCAACCGCTGTTTGAACAACTTGCAGGAGGAAATCCAACTCTGTTCTGGTCGCATCTTCTGGCGAGAATTCGACCACTTCAAACTTAGAACGAGCATAAGAAACATGCTCCTTAATAGCTTCTAAAATCTCTTCCTTGCTCTTATTGAGCTTATACTTGCGGTGAATCAGACTGGTAGCGATAAAGACGTGAACCTGTGGATACTTGGCATCCTTGAGGGCTTCATAACAAGCATCAATATCAGACTTGACAGAACGTGCTAATCCAGTCACCGCTGTTTTCTTCAAGACCTTGGCGATTTCCTGCACTGCTGTGAATGAATCAGGACTCGCCGCCGGAAAACCGGCTTCAACAGCTGAAATACCCCATTTCTCCAGCTGTCTTGCAATGGTAATTTTTTCCTTGATTGAAAAATTAACGCCCGGTGTCTGCTCTCCATCCCGAAGGCTAGTATCTAGAAATTCAACTGCTCTCATAAAATTTCCCCTTTTCCAAATATGGTTTTAAAAAAACATCTCGCTCAGAAACCCAAGCGAGATGTTGATTTACTCCCGCTTGGTAAGCCAAACAGGACTAATGCATTTTGCACTAGCCCGAGTACCTCAACAACAAAGCAAATTGATTAAACTTAGCTGTTTTCATGTTTGACTTTCTCCTTCGTTTGATATCTTGTTTAGTATTTTAGCATAGGCAAAAGTAGTTGTCAAGAAAAAATCCAATATTTTCTGAAAATTTCTTCAGTAGAGAATATTTTGCTAATTGAAAGTTCTTGAAAATTCTTGAAATGTTTCATTTTTTAATAGTTAAATTCCAGCTTCTTTCTATCAATTCCAGTACTTCTTCATCTGATAAAGTATCATCAAGCGCCACACTAATCCAGTAACGTTTGTTCATATGAAAGGCTGGATAAATGCCCTTTTTTGAAAGCAAATCAGCTACTTGGTCATGTTTGAGATTGACTGCTTCCACTTGTCCTTCTCTGCCCTTTTCCAGCTTATTCCAAGAGATTTTCATCCAGACGGCATACCACTTTTGATTCCCTTCATGACGTAATACGGCTGTATCAGGCGATTTCTCCCACAAATACTCCAACTGATTACCATGCTTTTCCTGAACTTGAGTCATGATTCGCTTAGTCTGAGGGCAGATAAAATCCTGTACCTCAAAACAAGCCTTTCGAATCTGGTAAAGAATCTCCAGACAAGCCTCACGGACACTTCCTACAAAACTTCCTCTCATGCTTTCCATATGGACTTGTGGATAGAGATCACCAGTCTCCTGGTCAAAGACTTGAAAACTCACATTATCAGCATTAATGGACACAGTCATGACAAAGTCACCCTGCAAAATCTGGCAACTATAGGTCCAGACTCCCCTATTTTCTACAAAACCAAAAGCATGAGCTTTTTCTTGATTAAACTGATAGGATTTAAAAATTTCAAACATAAGTGAAAACTGCTACCCAAGGCTAGCAGTTCCTTTCTATTTTTTAAAAGACAACCTTGGTTCCATGCAATTGTGTCACACCTAGCTGGTCGATAAAGGTTTGACGGTTGTCAAGGTCAATCCCACCACCTGGTAGAATTTCAATTTTACCTTTAGCGTGCTCCAAAATTCTGTGATAGTGGGCAAAACGTTTTTCTAACGAGTCGCCAGACACACCCGCACGAGTCAGGATTCGAGTAACTCCAGCTTGACTGAGCCAGTCAATGGCTTCCAACTGGTCTTCTTCGCTCAATTCATCAAAGGCCATGTGAAAGACAATTTCCATTCCTTTTGATGCAGCAATTAGCTTTTCAAGATTAGCTTTATCCAACTTCTTCTCAGCAGTTAAAGCCCCAAATACAACCCCTTGACTACCAGCCTGAGCAGTCAATCGAATGTCTTCTAGCATGATAGCAATTTCCATATCATTATAGACAAAGTCGCCACCACGGGGACGAATCATGGTCATAATGGTCGTATCGTAGTTGGTTGCCAATTCAACTGCTGCCTTAATTACTCCATAGCTTGGTGTTGTTCCACCAACTACTAGATTATCACAAAGCTCAATCCTTCGAGCTCCAGCCTCCATCGCTTTTTCAAGCAAGGTCACATTTTCAGCACAAAATTCGTAAATCATTTGATTCTCCTTGATTATTACTTTGAATTTATTATATCATATTGTTGTGAATATGCTTTCATTTATATCAAGGAAAATTACGACTATTTTTTATTCTTTGTCCGGAATGACCTTGAAGAGATAATAGGTGATAAAGATGGTCAAAGCTCCCAGACCGATTTTGACTGGTAAGAGAGGAGCAAAGTAAATGGAAATTCCCATCAAGATGTAGATGGATACGATGATTTTTTTCTTACGTTCACGCGCAATGGACTTGGTCTCACGAAAATCAGCTACATATGCTTGATAGAGCTTAGTATGATAAAGCCAGTCTTCGAAGCGCTTGGAACTTTTTGAGAAACAAGCAATAGACAACAAAAGAAAAGGCGTTGTAGGTAGCAAGGGCAAGACAACCCCAACAATAGCCAAGGCCAGTGATAAAAAACCAATAATTAGATAAATAAGACGCATAACTACTCCTAATTAAAATAATCTTCTTCTAGTTTCGCATACAATGATGAATTTTGTCAAGTTCCAACCAAAAAGAGCCTGAAATTCACTTTCAGGACTCTCCTCTTATTTAATCTTTTCTTCTTCGTAGTCGCCATTACTACAAACAACCTGCTTGCCACCACCACGGACTTTTTTCTCCATGAGGAAGTTGCCACATTTTGGACATTCACGACCAACAGGCTTGTCCCAAGAGGTAAATTCACATTCTGGATAGCGATTGCAACCATAGAAGAGGCGGTTACGCTTGGTTTTACGCTCAATGATTTGTCCTTGATGACAACTTGGACACTCTACACCAATCTCTTTCACGATTGCTTGGGTATGACGGCAATCTGGGAAATTGCTACAAGCGTAGAACTTACCAAAACGACCAAGTTTAATGACCATTGGACTACCACACACTTCACAGTCAAATCCAGCTGGTTCATCCTTGATTTGGATTTTTTCCATTTCTTCTTCGGCCTTAGCCACTTCTTTAGAGAATGGTTTGTAAAAGGCGTCAATAACGCGTTGCCACTGCTCTTTTCCAACTTCGACATCATCCAGTTTACCTTCCATTTCAGCTGTGAAGGTCACGTTTACGATATCTGGGAAATATTCAACTATGAGCTTGTTAACAATTTCGCCCAACTCTGTCGGTTCAAAGCGTTTGGCTACAAGGCGAACATAATAGCGTTTCTGAATGGTTTCAATAGTTGGTGCGTAGGTTGACGGACGGCCAACCCCATTTTCCTCCAAAGTCTTGATAAGAGTCGCTTCAGAATAACGAGCAGGCGGTTGGGTGAAATGTTGCTCTGGTTTGCTATTAACCTGCTTGACCACATCTCCAACAGCCATGTCCGGTAACATCTTATTCTTGTCAGAATCATTATAAATGGCAAGATAACCATCAAACTTAACCTGACTACCATTGGCAGCAAATTGAACCCCATTTTGAGACAATTTAACAGCCATGGTATCAAAGACAGCAGCTGTCATCTGGCTAGCCACAAAACGATTCCAAATAAGAGTATAAAGCTTGAGTTGATCCTTGTCCAGATACTTAGCGATGCTTTCAGGTGTATTAAAAACGCTAGACGGGCGAATAGCCTCATGGGCATCCTGAGCACCTGATGCATTTTTGACCTTGCTACCATGCTTAGAATACTTGCTACCAAAACGGTCCGTAATGAAACTTGCTGCTTCATTTTGCGCTACAGGACTGATACGAGTCGAATCGGTACGCATATAGGTAATCAAACCTTGAACACCAGAACCGATATTAATTCCTTCATAGAGCTGTTGGGCAACCATCATGGTTTTTCGAGTACGGAAATTGATTTTATTGGCCGCGTCCATCTGCATAGATGAAGTGGTATAGGGTAAAGGAGCATTGCGTTTGCGCTCTTTCTTATCCACCTGATCCACTGAAAAGTCTTTATTAGTCAGACGAGACAAGACTTCCTTGACCTCATCATTGCTAGTCAGTTTCAGTTTTTTACCATCCACTCCATAGAAGGAAGCCTGAAATTGCTTGGTTCCCTTTTTAAAGACACCATCAATTGTCCAGTATTCTTCTGGCTGAAAGGCATTGATTTCATTCTCACGATCAATGATTAACTTAAGCGCAATAGACTGAACGCGACCTGCTGACAAGCCCTTCTTGACCTTCTTCCACAAAATAGGCGAAATCGAATACCCTACCAAGCGGTCCAGGACACGGCGTGCCTGTTGAGCATCGACCAAGTCCATATCAATCTTACGAGGTTCTTTAAAAGCATTTTTGACCGCATCCTTAGTGATTTCATTGAAGACCACACGGTTGGCATCATTTTCATCCAAGTTGAGAATGTGAGCCAAATGCCAAGAAATCGCTTCTCCTTCACGGTCCGGGTCACTCGCCAGAAAGACTTTATTAGCTTTTTTAGCTTCTTTTTTCAAGTCATTGATGAGAGGACCTTTTCCTCGGATATTGATATATTGCGGTTCATAATTATTTTCAATATCGACGGACATACTGGATTTCTTCAAATCACGGATATGCCCGACACTGGCTAAAACCTTGTAGTTTCTGCCGAGATACTTTTCAATCGTCTTGGCCTTAGCAGGCGACTCCACGATTACTAGATTTTTTTTAACTGTTGATTTTTTCTTTTTTGTTGCCGTAGCCACAGTATCACACCTTTTCAAAGTAATAAACTTTATAAAGTGTAAACCATTTTGCCATAACTGTCAAGACTTAGCTCCTATATATAGAAGAAAAGTTTGTCTAGTAAGCGAACTTTCGTCTTAAAATTCAAATTCTGCAAGAACATCCTGCCCACTGGTGACCAATTTTGCTCCTTCCTGAATCAAATTATGGCAACCGTCTGATAGTCCATCTAAAATGCTACCAGGAATAGCAAAAACATCTCGCCCTTCTTCCATTGCTCTCTCACAGGTAATGAGACTACCTGAACGCATCTTAGCCTCTGTTACAATCACACCACGACAAAGTCCAGCAATGATGCGATTACGGGCAGGAAAATGAAATTTTAGAGGCTGTTCACCTGGTCCGTACTCACTGAGAACCAGATGATCATTGCCGATGTAGTCTTGCAAGCGTTTATTAGCTTTAGGATAAAACACATCCAGTCCTGTTCCAATCACTGCAATGGTTTTTCCGCCATTCTGAAGAGCTGCCATATGAGCTGCTGTGTCAATGCCCTTAGCTAAGCCACTGACAATAACCAGTTCATTTTCCAATCCTTGAATAACTTTTTCAACTGACTTAGCTCCCTGTTTGCTACAAGCACGACTGCCTACGACCGCTACTTTAGGAAATTTCAAGAGGTCAAGATTTCCCTTGTAAAATAAAAGTACAGGCGCATCATATATTTCACTCAAATCCCAAGGGTAACAGTCGTCTAAAATAGAGAAAGATGGAAATTTTTGAAACTCCTTCTCCAAATACGCATCGTCTATCTGAAAATAACGTTCCATAAAAACGGCTGGATTTCGGCAACCTGATATATCTGCAATATCACCCAACAAAAGCTCCTGATCAACATTTTCACCGTATTCTAGGACATTCAAAATCTGTTGATTGGTTAAACCTGATTTTTTTAACTTATAGATTTCATAGTTTGTGATTTTCATAAATAACTCCATTTCTTTATCTACTCATCTATCTATTCGTAAAACAAATTAAAAAGAAGACCATTTGATCTTCTTTTATTTATCTTTGTTATTTGACATTTAAAGTCTATCAACAATAAAATATTTTTCTTTATACTTCTACTCTTCATCCATGCTCAAGACGCTAAGGAAAGCTTCTTGTGGAACTTCTACTGATCCGATAGCTTTCATACGTTTCTTACCGGCTTTTTGTTTTTCCAGTAGCTTACGTTTACGAGAAACGTCACCACCATAACATTTAGCAAGTACGTTCTTACGAAGGGCCTTGATATCTGTACGAGCCACAATCTTGTGTCCAATTGCTGCTTGGATAGGAACCTCAAATTGTTGGCGAGGAATGATTTTCTTGAGCTTATCAACGATGAGTTTTCCACGCTCGTAGGCAAAGTCCTTATGAACGATAAAGCTGAGGGCATCCACCTTGTCTCCATTGAGAAGGATATCCATTTTCACCAGCTTAGATGGACGATACTCTGACAATTCGTAGTCAAAGCTTGCATAACCACGAGTTGAAGACTTAAGTTTATCAAAGAAGTCAAAGACGATTTCAGCAAGTGGAATTTGATAGATAACATTGACACGATTGTCATCAATATAATCCATAGTCACAAAGTCCCCACGCTTACGCTGAGCTAATTCCATCACTGCTCCAACAAACTCTTGCGGTACCATGATTTGCGCCTTAACATAAGGCTCTTCAATGGTCGCAATCTTAGTTGGGTCTGGGAACTCAGATGGGTTTGACACATCCATAGACTCTCCGTCGGTCAGATTGACTTTATAGATAACAGACGGAGCTGTCATGATAAGGTCTATATTAAACTCACGCTCTAAACGTTCTTGGATAACATCCATATGGAGAAGTCCAAGGAATCCACAACGGAAACCAAATCCAAGTGCCTGAGATGTTTCTGGTTCAAACTGCAAGCTGGCATCATTTAGTTGCAATTTTTCAAGGGCTTCACGAAGGTCATTATACTTGTTTGATTCGATTGGGTAGAGACCCGCAAAGACCATCGGATTCATCTGCTTGTAACCATGTAAGGGCTCTGCCGCAGGGTTGGTCGCCAAGGTAACGGTATCCCCCACACGAGTGTCCTGAACCGTCTTGATAGAAGCCGCAATATAACCAACGTCACCAGTCGCAAGGAAATCACGACCAACTGCTTTTGGTGTGAAAATACCGACTTCCGTAACATCAAAAGTCTTGCTATTGCTCATAAGCTGAATCTTATCGCCAGGTTTAACAACACCGTCCATAACACGAACTTGGAGGATAACCCCACGGTAAGCATCGTAAACAGAGTCAAAAATCAAAGCCTTAAGCGGCGCCGTCACATCACCTGTTGGAGCTGGTACTTTTTCTACGATTTGCTCAAGGATTTCTTCGATACCAATACCAGCCTTGGCAGAAGCCAAAACTGCTTCGCTGGCATCTAGACCAATAACATCTTCAATCTCTGTACGCACGCGCTCTGGATCTGCGGCAGGCAGATCAATTTTGTTAATGACTGGCATGATTTCCAAATCATTGTCCAAGGCTAGATACACGTTGGCAAGGGTTTGAGCCTCAATTCCTTGGGCAGCATCTACCACCAAAATAGCCCCCTCACAGGCAGCTAGCGAACGCGAAACTTCATAGGTAAAGTCTACGTGCCCCGGCGTGTCAATCAAGTGGAAAATATAAGTTTCCCCATCTTTTGCGGTATAATTGAGCTCGATGGCATTTAGTTTAATGGTAATCCCACGTTCTCGCTCTAAATCCATGCTATCCAAAAGCTGGGCCTGCATTTCACGACTTGAAACCGTCTCTGTTTTTTCCAAAATGCGGTCTGCAAGAGTCGACTTCCCGTGGTCAATATGGGCGATAATAGAGAAGTTACGGATCTTCTCCTGTCGTTTTTTCAATTCTTCTAAGTTCATGATTCTCTTCCTTTCAGGGTATCTATTTATTATAAATTGTTTTTGACATTTTGACAAGACCATACCCTGCTAGGAGTACTAATCTTCAGCGATAAAGCCGTCATTTTCGATAAAATGGTGTTCTGTCATTCCTTGGTCTGTAAAGACAATCCCATGAAGGACACCACCATAAACAGCTCCTCCATCCATTCCAATCTTGCCATCTTCTGTAGTCCAAAGCTCAGCTGTACCACGCTCTTGCTTCAACAAACCATAAACCGGTGTATGTCCGAAGACAATAGTTTTCCCAGTATGATTTTCGGCTTCGTGGAATGGTTTTCTAAGCCAGACTTTTTTATAATCTGTGGTTTCATGCCAGTCATCCAAGGTCAAATCAATACCTGCGTGAACAAAGATATACTTGTCTGTCTCTACCACAAACGGCATTTGACGAATAAATTCGACCAAATCTGCCGCTTCAGTAGCGACACGCTTGGCATCTTCTACCCCATCAACTGGTGCATCCAAGGGACGACCTAGAATAGAGTTAATGGTTGTATCTCCACCATTGCGACGATAGTGGTCATAGCTTTCTTCTGGGTCATCGAGCCAAGTCAAAAACATATACTCGTGATTTCCTGACAAACAGATTGCACCTTGATTGTCTACCAAGTCCTTAACCATTTCAAGAACACGCCGACTATCCTCACCGCGGTCAATCAAATCTCCTAGAAAGAGCAACTGGGTCTGACCATCCCATGTTTTAAGAAGGTCTTCTAGCATCCCAGCTTTTCCGTGAACATCTCCAATTACATAATAGTCTGTCATCTTATTTCTCCCTGTTTCTCAACAATTCTCTGGCTTGCGTCAGGGCAGCTTCCGTCACATCATCACCTGCCAACATCTTGGCAACTTCCTCTACTCGCTCTTCAATCGTCAAGAGACGAACAGTCGAAACCGTTGAATGGTCATTACTAATCTTCTCAATAAAGAATTGATAATCTGCAATCGCAATCACTTGTGGCAAATGGGAAATAGCCAGAACCTGACCATGCTGACCAATCTTGTGAATCTTCTGTGCAATAGCTTGAGCTACACGGCCTGACACTCCCGTATCCACCTCATCAAAGACAATGCTAGTCTTGCCTTCTTTGCGAGAAAAGGCGGATTTAATGGCTAGCATGAGACGAGACAATTCCCCACCAGACGCAACCTTGACCAAGGGTTTAAAGTCTTCGCCAGGGTTGGTTGAAATGTAAAACTCGACCGTTTCATTGCCCTCACGACTGAATTTGCCCTTGCTAAAACGAACCTGAAACTGGGCTTTTTCCATATAAAGATCTTGCAGTTCTTGTTTAATCTCTGCTTCGAGCTGCTGGGCCAAGTCATGACGAGCAGAGGCAAGTTGACCTGCCAAATCGACAAGATTGACTTCCAATTTCTTAAGCTCTGCTTCCATGTCCTCAGACGAAAGGTTATTACCTGTCAAAAGATTGTATTCTTCTGTAATCTTGGCAAAATAAAGCAAAACATCGTCTACAGTCCCACCATACTTACGGGTAATAGTATTAAGGAGATCCAAACGATTCTCAACCTGCATGAGACGATTGCCATCAAAATCAAGATCCTCAATAATAGCTTCCAAACGTTTGCTAATATCTTCTAAGACATAGTAGGTCTCAGACAGAGAGCTTGAAATTTCACGGTATTCAGGGTCATACTCTTCGACACTTTCCATGTCATTCATGGCCGACCGAACATTGGCCAGACTTGAAAAGTCTTCATTGTCCAACATGCTGTAGGCATTGGTCAGTGTATCCGCAATATTTTTATGGTTGAGGAGTTTATCTCGCTCTTGGTTGAGTGCCAAGTCTTCCCCTGCTTGCAAATTAGCCGCCTCAATCTCTGCCATTTGAAATTCCAACATCTCAATACGAGCCTTGTGTTCCTGTTGGTTTTTCTTGACTTCCAGAACCTGCTTGCGCATTTTTCGATAGGTATCAAAACTCGTCTGGTAGGTCTCTTTTAAGTCCCAAAAAGCTGCATCGCCAAATTCATCCAACATCTGGATGTGCAGTTGAGGACGCATTAATTCTTCTTGGTCATGCTGACCATGAATATCCACCAGATGTTGCCCAATAGCACGCAAAACAGACAGATTGACCATCTGACCATTCACACGGCTAATACTACGGCCGTTTTGCAGAATTTCCCGACGGATGATAATCTCATCACCCAATTCCAAACCTTGCTCATCGAAAATTTCCTGCAAAAGGCGACTATTCTCAACTGAGAAAAGCCCCTCAATTTCTGCCTTTGGTGCGCCATGACGAATAACATCTGTCGTCGCACGAGCCCCCAACATCATATTCATGGCATCAATGATAATCGACTTCCCTGCGCCTGTTTCACCAGTCAGGACAGTCATTCCCTTTTCAAAATTGAGGGAAATAGCCTCAATAATAGCAAAGTTTTTTATCGAAATTTCAAGTAACATATAGACCTACCAATTTTTTACTTGCTCAAAGACTTCCTCAGCTAGACTTTCACTTCTGGCAATGACTAAAATCGAGCTATCATCAGCTAAACAGCTGAAAATCTTGTCCGCAAACGTCTCGATTAACTGAGCTTTTACAAAAGCCGTATTTCCTGGAATCACTTGGAGATTGATCATCTTGTCCATCCATTCTGCCGATTCAATATTATCTTCAGCTAGCTGCAAACTTTTTACGACTGATTTTGGCAATTCATAGACGTATGTGTTATCCTTTAAAGGAATTTTAACAATACCTAACTCCTTAATATCTCTTGAAACAGTCGCTTGAGTGGCAGTGATTCCTGCCTCTTTCAAATGTTCTACGATTTCTTCTTGCGTACCGATTTGATAATCTGTCACAAATCGTCTAATTTTTTCAAGTCTCTCTTTTTTATTCATTTTTAAATTGACTATGCGCCCTCTCTACTACTTCTTCAATCTCAGCAAGAACCTGATTGCTTGCTGACTCTTCTTTTTTCAAATACGCTAAAAACTCAATATTTCCATGACCGCCTTGGATGGGAGAAAAGTCCAAACCAAGAACTGAAAAGCCTTCCTCTACTGCCATAGCTGTGACAGATTCAAGGACATGTTGATGAACCTTGGCATCGCGAATGATTCCATTTTTCCCAATCTGCTCACGTCCTGCCTCAAACTGGGGCTTAACCAGAGCCACAACCTGACCTTGATCTGCCAAGACTCGGTGCAAGGCTGGCAAAATCAGACTGAGAGAAATAAAACTGACATCAATACTGGCAAAGCTCGGTTCCTTCTCAAAATCAGTCTTTTCAGCATAGCGGAAATTGAACTGCTCCATGCTGACCACTCGTGGGTCTTGGCGTAATTTCCAAGCCAACTGATTGGTACCAACATCGACTGCAAAGACTAACTCAGCACCATTCTGCAACATGACGTCGGTAAAACCTCCAGTAGAGGCTCCAATATCAATCGTTGTCGCCCCTTCTACTGACAAATCAAAGACCTCCAAGGCCTTCTCCAATTTCAAGCCACCACGACTCACATACTTGAGTTTTTCACCCTTGAGTTTTAGCTCGGTGTCGTCTAAGATTTTCTCTCCTGGTTTATCAAAACGTTCTCCATTCAGGACTGCTACAACTAGACCAGCCATGACACCGCGCTTGGCCTGTTCTCGCGTTTCAAACAAGCCCTGTTTATAAGCTAGTACATCCACTCTTTCCTTAGCCATTGATTCTCAAACTTTCTACTACTCTTACAATCGATTCTGTATCAAAGGGAATCTGCTGGGCAATTTCTTCTAACTTGGCATTAGCTTGATCCAAGGTTTGGTTACAAAAGGTAATGGCTTCTTCCAAGCCCAACAAGGCTGGGTAGGTTGATTTTTCTGCCTGCAAATCCTTTTGTGGTGTCTTGCCGATTTCCTCAAAACTAGCTGTCACATCCAGTACATCGTCTCTGACCTGAAATGCAAGCCCAATCAATTCACCAACAGTTTTCAATTTTACCTGCATTTCAGGTGCCAATTCAGCAATAATAGCAGCTGCTTGGAAGGGATAGGCTAGTAATTTTCCAGTCTTATTAGCATGAATGGTCTGGAGTTCTTCCAAAGACAAATGCTGGTGTTCACCTTCCATGTCCAAAACCTGGCCTGCTACCATGCCCATACTTCCTGACGCTAGGGATAAGTTAGCAATCAAGTCCACCTTGATCTGACCTGGCAAATCTGCCTGCGCTATCAAGGCATAGGGATCTAGGAACAAAGCATCTCCAGCCAAAATGGCCATCGCTTCGCCAAATTTTTTATGATTGGTCAAGCGTCCCCGACGATAATCGTCGTCATCCATAGCTGGAAGGTCATCATGAATCAAGCTTCCTGTGTGAATCATTTCCAAGGCCGCTGCCACTTGAGCATGTGCTGGTTGGATAACTACTTGCAGGGATTCCAGAACTTCTAACAAGAGGAAAGGACGAATACGCTTGCCGCCAGCATGAATGGAGTAGAGAACAGACTCTCGTAAACTAGAAGCAAACTGCTGATCTCCATAAAAATCTTCCAAAGCTGACTCCACAAGAGCTAATTTTTCTTGCTTCTTCATTCAAAATCACTTTCTGTTCCGTCTTCTTGCATAACCTTAACCAAGGTCTTTTCAGCCTTGTCCAAGGTCGCTTGGAGCTCTTTTGACAAGACCATGCCCTTTTGAAAGGCCGCAATCGCATCTTCTAGAGCAATCTCACCATTTTCCAAACTTTGGACGATGGTCTCTAGTTCTGCTAGATTTTCCTCAAATTTCTTTTGTTTTGACATCTTTAACCTCTAATTCTACTTGACCATCTCGCATCAAAAGCGTCACTTGGTCTTTTTTCTTCAAACTCTCAACCGAATCCACAACGGACTCTTCTTTTTTGACAATTGCATAGCCACGCGCCACAATTCGACTGGTATCCAACATCAACAAGGCTTCTGAAAGTCGCTTGACCTCAGCAACCTTGACATCATAAACTAGCGCCATTTGGCTACGCAGGATCTTGTCCAACTGACCTAGACGGTCTTGATAACGTTGGATTTTGGTAACGGGTGATAATTGTACCAGTCGATGCGTCCTTGCTTGGACCAATTGCTTGTTATCAGAAATCCGTGTTCGCAAACTTTGTTTCAAACGCAATTGCAGTTGATCCAAGCGTTGCAAATAACCGTCATACAAGCGCTCTGGCTGTCTAAAGATAACAGACTGACTGCATTTTTTCAAATCTTCTTGGTTCTTAGATAGGACATTTCGGACTGCCATGGCCATCCGTTTTTCCTGATTTTGCAAATGAGCTAATAGATCCAACTTGGTCACAGGTGTTGCCAGTTCAGCTGCCGCTGTCGGCGTCGCAGCCCGTCTATCTGCCACAAAATCCGCCAAGGTCACATCCGTCTCATGTCCCACACTAGATATGATTGGCAAACGAGATTCAAAAATAGCCCGTACCACAATTTCTTCGTTAAAGGCCCAGAGATCCTCTATGGAACCACCACCACGACCAATAATGAGCAAATCCAAATCGTCACGTTGATTGGCACGCGCAATATTTCTAGCAATTTCCTCCGCAGAACCTTCACCTTGAACCTTAGTTGGATAAAGTAAGATATCGACACCTGGAAAGCGCCTGCTGACGGTCGTGATAATATCTCGAATAACGGCTCCACTGCGACTGGTTACTACCCCAATTCTCTTAGAAAATTGGGGCAGAGGTTGCTTGAAGCGTTCTTGAAACATGCCTTCTTCTACCAATTTTTTCTTGAGTTGTTCAAACTGAATCGCAAGCGCCCCAACCCCATCAGGCTCTGCCTTTTCAATGATAATGGAGTAGCTTCCACTTGGCTCATAGACCTGCACACGCCCAATTACATTGATCTTCATCCCTTCTTCCAGGTCGAAGTCTAATTTCTGATAAATCCCAGACCAAATAGTCGCTTGAATAACTGCATGGTCATCTTTTAGGGAGAAATATTGGTGAGTAGGTCGTTTACGAAAGTTGGAAACTTGACCAGTTAAATAGACCCGTTCCAAGTAAGGGTCTTTATCGAATTTCATTTTCAGATACTTGGTCAAAGTTGTTACCGATAAATACTTTTCCATCTCCACCTACTATTCATTTTCTTGCTCTTTCATGGGTATTATTATACCAAAAATATGCCTAAAAATCTCCATTTATGTACCATTATGAGGGAAAAATAGAAAAAGGAGGCAAGGCCTCCACATCTGTTTATTTACTATTTCGAGCTTCTTCCAAAATCTTAGCAATCTTGGTCGTCAACAGGTCAATAGCCACTGTATTGCTGACTCCCTCAGGAATGACGATATCAGCATAACGCTTGGTTGGTTCGATAAACTGATGATACATAGGTTTGACCACACCTAGATACTGGTCAATAACGCTGTCAAGGCTACGGCCACGCTCTTCCATATCACGTTTAATCCGACGAATAATGCGCACATCATCATCCGTATCCACAAAAATCTTGATATCCATCAAATCGCGCAGACGCTTGTCCTCCAAGACCAAAATCCCCTCAACGATAAAGACATCTTGAGGCTCCTGACGATAGGTCTTGCTACTCCGTGTATGCTCTGTATAGTCATAGGTCGGGATGTCCACCGGACGCCCTGCCAACAATTCCTTAATCTGCTCAATCATCAAGTCTGTATCAAAGGCAAAAGGATGGTCATAGTTGGTTTTGACACGCTCTTCAAAGGTCAAATGAGACTGATCCTTGTAGTATGAATCATGCTCAATCATGGAAATCTTTTCATCAGGAAAATGCGATAAAATGGCTCTTGAAACACTGGTTTTTCCTCCACCAGAACCACCTGTCACTCCGATAATGATTGGTCTATTTTGCATGCTATCCTCCGTTTTTTTATCCGTCGTCTATTCTATCACATTTTTTGCAAAATTTATAGTCTGGTTTTGGGGCACTCATCTAATAAATTTTAATAGAAAGCATGGTATCTGCTTTGATTAACGAAACAAAAAGACTTTGCAATTTTTAAGTAAAAAGGTTTGATATCTATAACCAATTTCGTATAATCTTTATATACGGTTTTCTAAGACTATCTCTTGATTCAGATTAAATTGCTGATGCATGCTTTGCTGTTTCCTCCACTGATTTTTGATTCATCTCTTTCAATTTTTATGATTCTTAACTTCATTTTCTTCTACTATTTTGAGTTTCATCTTAAATAGCAATTATAGAAGCACAATCTTCTCCAAAATGCTCAAAACTTTTTCCACTTTCTATATAGTACTTAACAATTTCCTCTATTAAGCATTTTTTTCTTAACCTATCATCTCTATCTTCATCTTCTTTAAATAATTTAGGAAAATCAATAGAAAGCCCTTGTTTTTTTATCTGTTGGTAATATAAAATAAGATCTTCTTTATTATTTTTAACAAACATTTCTAAATCTTTCATTGTTTGTACTTCGTTCATATCATTCTGAAATTCTTGATTTGAAAAAGCAATATATTGAAAAGGCTGACGACGTTTGTTTATCTCCTTGTTTAATTTATAAATAACAGAAATATCATTTTCTATTTTTCTATTTAAATGCTCACATATTAGAAATCCAAAATAATTTTGATCAAACCAATACTCATCGCCAATCTTTTCAAATTCACTATTTTTACTATATGTATCTAATAGATGTTCTATGTATGACTTCAAAATAGATTTTGTTAAAGTTATTGGATTATTTGCTAATATGGTCAAAATTTTTTGAAACTCTAACTTTATTCTATGATTATATGTTTTTTCAATATTATAGTTAGTAATGAAATTTTGAATACGTTTATCCATAGGATTATCTTGATAGTAAAATTTAATATTTGGTTGAAAAATCTCACCTGTATCATTAAAGTTTACCTCAATATAATCCTCAATATCAAACTCTTCAAAGTAAGGATTAATTTCACTTTCTTCCTTTGTGACAGACCTTTTACTATGTTTAGAGGTATTGCACTCCCCACAACATTTGACTAGATTAATTGGTAAAATTGCAAGCCTAGGTTCACCAAGTTTTTGATCATTTTCCTCTTTCTCACTCTTAGGCATAATATGCTCGAGTGTTACTTTAGTTGAAAACACTCCTTCACAAATAGGACAAATTGCTTGATTATAGGTATTTTTTACAACTGCGAATTTTTGAAATAGGCCTTTTGAGGATGGTCGCACATACGTACCATACCATTTTGAATCAATATCACACTGTGACTGAATTAGATCAACATCTAATTCATACAATGAACCTATACTAGCTTTACTTTCATATTCTTTATCTAATTCTGTTAAAAAATTACGAAGCTCATCCTTATCGACAGTATCTGGTAATACAACTATAACGTCCTCTATAGATGGATATTCTTTAGCTACTCTTTTGATAAGACTTCACCCGCTTTCTCTATCTCCTCTTTCACTTCAAGATACTTCAGAAAAGCCTCATCTCCTAGATATTGACTATCTTCATCTGATATCAGATCAACATCTTCTGAATTATCTTGCTCTTCTCCAATAATTTCTTTCCTTCGATCATTAAAGAAACTATTATAACCTGTTTGTTGTAATTCCACTCCATATATATTCTTATATAATGTGTCTAAATTTTGACCGTAAGTTTTGTAATAAATATTTGTTAATTCGTGATTAGAATCTAATTTATAGACATTACAATGAGGAATTTCTTGAATGATTACTGGTGAATGTGTAGCAATCAAACAGAAAGCTTTATTATTATCCATTAACTGTGAAACAGCTCTAATAAATGCTTTAACCATAGGTGGATGCATAAACGTTTCTGGCTCATCAAAAATTATCAAGCTTCCTTGATTAATACTTGAAACAAGCTTCGTAATATATAAAAGAATAGTTGCTTGTCCTGAACTTAATGTATCAATTTTTTCAATATCAGTCTTAGAAATTTTTCTATCTTGAAAAGCATTGATGATATCATCTACCCAAGATTCAAATGTAAAGAAATTCAAACAATCTCCCCACATTTTTAATTTATCTTCAGAAGCAATCAAATCAATCAACAGATTTTGTATATAGTAGGAAAAACTTTCTTTGATGCTTATTTCACCTTCAAATCCTTCTTTTAGTGTATTCTCAGCAACTAGATACTTACTAGATTTCTGATCTAGATACTTCTTCACATCGGACAATGCTAATGCTTCGGTTTTCTTTAGCACTTCTAGAATTGGAGGATACTTCACTGAAACAAATCCTACTTTTTCATAGATAATTTCATCGTCTGAGTCTTTCCATTTATCACTAATTTCCTTACTGCTACCATCATTAATAGTATTGTCAAATGGACTCAAAGAAAAGTGTAGTATCTGTGAAAACTTATTGTCTTCTTCTAAATGTTCCTTTATTATCTGATTGATTTTATAGGATTTCCCACTACCATTTCCACCAACAACTGCATAAACATTCATTGGTAAATCCGACATTCTATTTTTTATGAAATTTAGCGCCCCTTTATCTATACCATTTTCTTTAAAACTATAATTTATAGATTTTACTCTATCATCTACCGCCTGTATTATATTTTTTCCATCCCCTGAATAATGCACTGTAGAATTAGAATATCCAAAAACAGTCAATGGATAAAATATTTCCTTGATTTCTTTTAATGTGGTTGTTCTTAGAAATGAATTATATAAAAAATTATGAACATCACCATTAGGTGGGAGAAAGGTCAGAGATTTACCGTGTGAATCTGAAACTTCTGAATATTTTTCTGCAATCGCATCTAATAAACTTATATCAAATGCAAGGTCTCTTGTTCGAGTGAACCATTTCTGACGTTCTTTATAAGAAAGATATTTCTTTAAAAATTCATAGTACGCAACTTCACCTAAGGAACAAAAATCCTCATCAGGATATTCTCCTTCACCACTTTTTAAATAGTCCTCAGAAAGATTATTTTTCGGATTAACTCGTAGCTCAAAAGTTTGTTCCCAAATCGTAAGATTTAAAACCAGTTTATAACCATAATCATCCCAATCACTATTTTTTATAGACAGCTGCTCTACAAAATCATCAAAACTTAAGGAAATAATTTCCTGCAATATCCCTAAGTATTCATCACTATCCTGTTCAACTCTTATAAAATGACATGTGAAAAAGTCTTGTTCAATAATAAAGTAACTCTGTCCAATACAGTTTTCGAATTCTGTTAACTTATTATTTTTTGTAATTTCTATATTTCCAGTTTTAGGGCTATCGGTTAACTCAGTGATAACAAAATAATTTTCTAAGTCAGAATTCCAGTCTATTGCTGACTGCGCAAACTTATTGATAATTAAAAAATTACTTTTTTCATATTTTTTTTCTAATTCTTTTAGGTCATACTGGACCAATACTCCTTGTTTAGTTATTTTATAAAAACTACTTCTACTCTTTAACCAGTCAATCTCCGAATACTCACTTCTAATTCTTTCAATAATTTCGATAACACTCATTTTTAAGAAATTCCTTTCATTTTATTATCATTATATCAAAATAAAATTACAATGTCCCCGTTTGGTGTGTAGTCGCTTTCAATCACTTCGCTCTTCTATATACATACTAACACTTGGTAATAACTTACCCAACTCTATTAATAAGAAACGAAAAAGACAGCAATGACTAACTAAAAACCTTCCTTGGCTTATAGAGATTGTCTCGCTTCTCTAGAATAGCAAGCAATTTGTCATCTTCAAAGGCAGCCAATTCTTGATTCGTTTGTTCTAACTCTATAAAACGACCAAAGCGTACTTCTGTAGCCTGTTCTTGAGTTAGGAAAACTTTGACAAGGTCCCCTGTCCCAATCTCTAAAGGATGGAGAAAGTCCAGTTGACCAGCATCTACTCTTTCAGCAATTTCTTCCAAAGTAAGAGCGTCTTCTAATTGTAAACCCGCCGCACTTGTTCGGGTCAGATGTGACATATGAGCTGCATAACCCAGCTTCTCTCCCAAGTCAACCGATAAGGTACGGACATAAGTACCTTTACTGCATTTCACACGGAAAGTAAAGCGTGCAAGATGACCCTCATAAGAAATTGGACTTGTTCGTTCAAATTGATAAATAGTCACCTGACGTTCTGGGCGCTCTACTTCCTGTCCAGCACGCGCATACTCATAAAGCTTGCGACCATTGACCTTAACAGCTGAATACATAGGCGGAATCTGAGTAATAGGCCCAGTCAAGCTAGTAATGGCTTCATCAACAAGCTTTTCATCCAAGGGCGACAAAACAGGGGTCTCTGCGACCACTTCTCCACTGGCATCCTCGGTCGTTGTTGAATAGCCAAGAGTGATTTCACCCTCATAGACCTTGCCCTCATCCTGCATAAACTCGACCATGCGTGTCGCCTTGCCAACCGCAATGGGCAAAACACCCACCACATCCGGATCCAAGGTCCCACCATGACCAATCTTCTTAGTTCCCAAAATCTTACGCAGTTTAAAAACCGCATCATGCGAGGTCATCCCCGCTTCTTTTTTTAAGTTGATAATACCGTTCATTTTTGCTTTCTCACTCCCCCTTCAGCGCTTCAAACTTTGCTTTCATGGTTGGATTTTTCCGAGTCAATTTTTTAACTGAAACATCTTCCAGTTTGTTGTTAGCTAGACGGAGTTGGTTTTCAGATGTTGTCAGGAATTTCTTAACCTCTTCCATGCGTTTGATGGCCTTGTCAATTTCATCGATAGCTTTGCCAAAGTTAGTCGAAGCTGAGTTATAGTTCTTAGCAAAAGCTAACTTAAAGGCATCCAAGTCTTCTTCAAAATGAGTAATGTCGATATTTTGCTCCCGAACCAAGGCCAACTCCTGCTTGTATTTTAGGGAATTAAGCGCTGCATTACGCAAGAGACCAATCAACTGGATAAAGAACTGAGGACGGACCACATACATCTTTTCATACTCGTGGCTGACGTCAACAATCCCTGTGTTAAAGTAGTCGTTATCTGCTTCTAACATGGTCACCAAAACAGCATACTCACAGTTCTTCTCCCGACGGTCCTTGTCCAATTCCTTGTAAAAATCTGCATTCTTGTGCTTCTTCTCTGTTCCGTCTGCTTCATTTTTCATCTCAAACATGATGGAAATGATTTCGACTCCATTTTCATCAGATTCACGGAAGATAAAGTCCCCCTTAGACCCACGCGCAGAGACCTTGTTATCCTTTTCAAAGTAGGCATTTGGAAAGGCAAAACTGCGGACCTTGTTAAACTCACTTTCAGCATAGTGTTCCAGACTTTCCCCTATGGCCTTGGTAGATTGTTGGGCTTTGAAATTCTTATAGAACTCGACTTGTTCACTAGCTGCCTTGAGTCGAGCTTCGTAGTTTTGCTTAACTGAAGCAAGAGAAAGCTCGTTTTCTTTTTCTTGTAAAAGAAGCTGGTTTTTAACCTGATCCCGTTCTTTTTCTAGTTCAGAAAGAGTCTTTTGCAGTTGATTTTCATGCTCCAAACGCAAGGTGGCCAATTGGTTTTCCAAGGCCTGTACTTCCTTGTCCTTTGCTAATAAGGCCTGATGGCTTGTCTGTTCAACCTCTTTCTTGGCCAATTCTTTTTCTGTATCAAAGTTTTGAATTTGACTCTGCAATTGCGCAATTTCTTGGTCTTTTTGAGCTAGTTTAGACTGTTGTTCATTCATGGCCTTTTGCTCAGCCAAAGCCAGTTCCTGCTTCATGCGATCGTGCAATTCCTTATCAAACTCAGCCGTTCTCACTTGGGACAGAAGTTCGGCATACTGACTCTCATTTACTGTAAAGACTTCCCCACAATTGGGACATTTGATTTCGTTCATAACTTTCCTCTTTCTAGACTTCTGTAACCATTATATCATGCCTAAGGGAAAATCAAAAACAGTGAGTCGAAACCCACTGTTTATCTTCTTTTACTTTAAATTTTTTCCAAGGCCAAGCGCAAGTCTTCAATCAAATCCTCTACATTTTCGAGTCCGATAGACAAACGGATTTGGTTTGGTGTGACACCTGCTGCTTCCAGGTCTTTTTCTGACAATTGACCGTGAGTGGTTGTGGCTGGATGGACAACAAGCGATTTAGCATCTGCCACGTTTGCAAGGTCAGAGAAGATTTCTAAATGATCAATTACCTTGCGTGCTTCTGCCTCCCCACCTTTGACATGGAAGGTAAAGATGGAACCCACACCTTTTGGCAAGTATTTCTCAGCCAAGGCATGGTAAGGACTATCTGCAAGTTTTGGATAATTGACCTTTTCTACCTTAGGATGGTTGACAAGAAAATCAACAATTTTCTCTGCATTTTGCACATGGCGTTCCACACGAAGAGAAAGGGTTTCAAGTCCTTGGAGCAACAAGAAAGCATTAAATGGCGACAAGGCAGCACCTGTATCACGAAGCAACTGAACACGAACAGCGATAATAAAGGCTGCTGCACCCACATCACGAGTATAGCTCAAATTGTGGTAACTTGGGTCTTCCTCAACAAATTGAGGGAATTTCCCTGAAGCCGCCCAGTCAAAACGACCACTGTCCACGATGACACCGCCAATAGTCGTACCATGTCCACCGATAAACTTAGTCGCTGAGTGAATGGCAATATCTACACCGTGAGAAAAGACATTAATCAAGTAAGGTGTGGCAAAGGTATTGTCAGAAACAAGTGGAATCTGATGCTTATGAGCAATCTCTGCCAATTTTTCCAAATCTGGAATATTAATCAAGGGGTTACCCAAGGTTTCAATCAGAACAAGCTTGGTATTGTCATTGATAGCTGCTTCCACTTCCTCCAAATTTTCAATATCGACAAAGGTTGTTGTGATCCCATAACGAGGAAGGGTTTCTTTCAAGAGATTGAAAGTTCCACCGTAAATAGTTGATGCTGCCACTACATGGTCACCTGCGTGAGCAAGAGCCAAAATCGTATAAGTCACTGCGGCCATACCTGATGCTGTTGCAAGAGCTCCAACACCACCTTCAAGGGCAGCGATTCTTTCTTCAAAAGCAGCCGTTGTAGGATTGGTGATACGAGTATAAATGTTCCCTGGTTTTCTCAAGGCAAACAAATCGGCACCTTCCTGCGTGTCATCAAAAACAAAGGATGTTGTTTGATAAATTGGCACTGCACGAGACTTGGTAGCTGGATCCACAACTTGACCAGCATGTAGTTGCAAGGTTTCAAATTTTAAATCACGAGTCATAAAACGACCTCCAAATAGTTTGATTAAGGATATTGTAGCACCTTAAGGTATAGTTTACAAATATCAGTTTTCTATATTTTGATATAAGAAATAGCTATTACCTTATTTTAAAAATGAAAAAAGGCACGACTCAATCGTGCTCATTTTCTTAATCTACATAAGTATCTTCATTTTTATTGAGGAAGGCATATGGAAGACCCATCAAAAGACCTCCACCAATCAAGTTTCCAACGAAGGTTACGCCCCAGTGGCGAAGCATATTCCCAACACCGAAGTTAGCAATTGAATCAGCAGCAACACTGAATTTTACAATCGCAAAAGAAGCAAAGTTCGCTGCAATGTGCTCGTTTGTTAAGAATACAAACATGTAAATCGCTGACAACACAAGCCAAAGTTTGGCACCACTATCTTTGACCAAAACAAATGAAAGAATCGCAATATTTACGAAAATATTTGCCAAAATCGCCTCAAGCAAGACTAATTCATTTGAACGGCCTAACTTCATCTCAACAACCCCTGAGATGAAACTATCGTGAGTCAGATGTGCATAGGCTGCCGAATGAGCAAAGCCCCAACCTGCTATCAAAGCCCCGATAAGGTTAAACAAGGTACAGTAAAGTAAAATCTCAGCTGTTTTTCTCCAAGAGATTTTTTTCAAGAAACTACCAGCAGTCAAGAACATCATGTTTGATGTTACCAACTCGGCATTCAAGAAAACAATGTAGGCCAATCCCCAAGCAAAAACAAAGGGGAATAGGAAACGTCCACTACCTGGTGCAATTTTATTAATCAAGTCAGCCCCAACTGCACCAGCTGCTGTACTGAAGGTTAAAAATGCACCTGCGAACATAGAACGAATCGCATACTTAAATTTGCTTTGACTATAAAGACTTTCCTTCTTCTTGCAAGCAAATTCAATCTTTGAGATAAATTCTGAAGAAACCATAATAAACTCCTAAAACTTTTATTTGTGATAATTATAACATAAAACAGATATAATGAAAAGCCTTTCCTAATTGCATTTTTAATAAATTTATAAATCCAGCAATCGTTTACATTGTTTTAATAATAAGCTTTTAGAAGTTTTAGTTATCAGAATATCGAGGTTGCATGGAATAACTTTTATTCTATTTAATATATTTTATTTTTACAATTTAAAAACGATTTTCTCTGCAAGCCTATTTTGTAAAAGAAAAAGAGAGAATCGTTCTGATTCTCCCTGATACACTAACTCTTCTTAATCAACATATGTATCTTCATTCTTATTTAGAAAGGTATACGGTAAACCAATCAAAAGACCTCCACCTATAAAGTTAGCAATAAAAGTTACACCCCAATGTCGAAGGATATTTGGAAGATCAAAGTGAGGTACTTGATCAGTAACCATGCTGAATTTCATAATACTAAAGGAAGCAAAATTAGCAGCGATGTGCTCATTGGACAAGAAGACAAACATGGAAATAGCTGATAAAATAATCCATAGTTTGGCAGAACCATCTTTGACTAGTATAGATGAAAGAATGGCAATATTTACAAATACATTGGCAAGAATTCCCTCAAGCAGGACTAAATCACTTGGACGCGCCAATTTCTTGGCTACAAGCTTAGGAAGGAAGCTATCATTGGTCAAATGGGAAAAGGCTGACGAGTTGGCAAAGGCCCATCCAGCCACCAAGGCACCAATGAGATTAAACAAAGTACAATAGAGTAAAATAATCATTGCCTTTTTCCAATCAATCTTTTTCAAAAATGCACCTGCTGTTAAATACATCATATTGGAAGTTACCAATTCCGCATTTAGGAAGACAATATAAACCAGCCCCCAAGCAAAAACAAATGGGAAAAGGAAATACCCACTACTTGGAACAATACTATTAAGTAAATCTGCACCAATAGCACCAGCAGCTGTACTGAAAGTTAAAAAAGCACCTGCAAACATGGAACGAATAGCATACTTGAATTTACTTTGCTTGAAAAGACTTTCTTTCTTGTGGCAATAATAATCAATCTTCGAAATAAACTCTGAAGAACTCATAAACATCTCCTATTTTTTATACTTAGTATTATAGCATAAAATATTAAAATAGGTAATTGTTTTTGAAAAATGATAATATTTGTATTGATTTAGCATTACTTAGCACGATTACAAAGCAATGTAAAAAGAACCAGTAAAACTAAATGTTTACTGATTCTTTAACTATTAATAGCGCTGTTTATATGGTTGATTGAAAGCTGTTAGAATTTCTTCAGGGGTTTGTGAATAATCTTTTTCTTCTTTTAAGTCACCTTTAACGATAATCCGCTCTGTCGCATCATAGTCCACACAAGTCACAAGTGTGATTTCATCAACTCCACTACGGTCATCAATCTCATCGACGCGATCTGGTGTCACATGCTTGACCTCATGAATGACATAAGTATAAACCTTATCCTTATCAGTTAGATAAATTTTCATTCCATTTTTAGCACGTGATAATGGAGAAAATAGCATCTGACTGGCATTTTCCGCCGTGAAGATGTGATGGCTCGCAAGTGAATAGTTTCCTTTCCCCATCACTTGGTCACGCTTCATCGTACCAGCTCCATAGAAGAGATTGACATTATCAAGACCTTTAAAAATAGGCAAGTTAATTTCTACTTCAGGAATAGCAATTCCACCAATAACTGGCAATTTTTGCGAATCCCATTGTGAGGATAAGACAGCTTCTGAGGAAATGGCTTTTACTGAGTCAAAGTCAAAATTACCTTCTGTATCTTGATTTTCTTCCAATTTTTCTTTTGAGACCTGGCTAACTTGATACTTGTTAGTATTCCAAACCATGAAAATATCACGAATTTTTGAATTAAAGATTAATGCCAGTGACAAGAGGATTAAGAATCCTGCCAAGACATTGATTAGTAAATTTTTACGATTTGTTTTCTTATTATTCTTTTTATGAGACATTATGCTTCACCTTCTATTTCGTTTTCTGTCCCAACTTCTTCTTTTTCTGACGCTGCTACCGTTGTAAAGGTCACAATTTTAGCATCCTGATCCAAGCGCATCACTTTAACTCCCATAGTTGAGCGCCCTGTTTGTGAAATATTGGCAACGTTGGTTCGAATCATGACACCTGTATCAGTGATAATCATCAAATCTTCATCACCTTTAACAGTCAAAAGACCTGATAGAGGACCATTTTTTTCAGCTACATTAGCCGTCTTCATCCCTTTACCACCACGACCTTTTGTTGGATATTCAGTCGCAACTGTGCGCTTACCGTATCCTTTTTCTGTGATAATAAGAACCTCGTCCTGGTCTGTAATCACACTAGCACCAACTACTGTATCTCCTTCACGAAGATTGACACCTTTCACACCCGTAGCGATACGACTCATGCCTCGAACGGCTGATTGATTAAAGCGAACTGCATAACCAAGCTTGGTACCAATGATAATATCCGTATCTTCTTCCGTCAACAAGACATTAATCAACTCATCTTCATCTTTGAGGTTCAGTGCTTTAAGTCCATTTTGACGAATATTATTAAATTCCTTGACGCTGGTTCTCTTCACAATACCATGACGGGTTGTGAAGAAAAGATAAGCATCATCACTACGTTCAGACTCAACATTGATGATGGTTTGAATACTTTCGCCTTCATCCAATTTCAAAAGATTGACAATTGGCAATCCCTTAGCAGTACGGCCATATTCAGGAATTTCATAGCCTTTCAGGCGATAGACGCGTCCTTTATTTGTGAAGAAGAGCAGGTGATCATGGGTGCTAGTTGACACTAACTCACGAACAAAATCATCATCCTTAACACCTGTTCCTTGAACACCACGACCTCCACGTTTTTGAGCAGTGAATTCTCCTTGGTCCAAACGTTTAATGTAACCCTTGTTAGACAGTGTAATTAAGACATCCGATTCTTCAATCAAATCCTCATCTTCGAGGCTTAAGACTTCACCGACCATCAATTCAGTACGACGTTGGTCGCCAAACTTACGCTTAACTTCGTCTAATTCATCTTTAATAATTTGAGAAACACGTTCCGGCTTAGCAAGAATATCCGCCAAGTCTGCAATCAAAGCGATTAAATCATCAAACTCAGACTGAATCTTGTCACGTTCCAAACCTGTCAAACGACGAAGACGCATATCAAGGATGGCCTGACTTTGACGTTCAGAAAGCTTAAACTTGCTCATCAACTCGGCTTGTGCTTCCGCATCCGTTTCACTAGCACGAATGATACGAATCACTTCGTCGATATGATCTAGCGCAATCAAGAGACCTTCTAAAATATGAGCACGCGCTTCTGCTTTTTCTTTATCAAAACGAGTACGACGAACAACCACTTCTTTTTGGTGCTCGATATAGGCATCCAAAATCTGACGAAGGGACAAAATCTTCGGTACACCATTTTGGATAGCAAGCATATTGAAACCAAAGTTGGTTTGCATCTGGGTCATCTTGAAGAGATTATTAAGGATAACATTGGCCGAGGCATCACGCTTGACTTCAATAACAAATCGAACCCCTTCACGGTTTGATTCATCACGTACTGCTGTAATTCCCTCAATACGCTTTTCCTGAACTAAACGAACAATATGCTCATGTACCTTTGTTTTGTTGACCATGTATGGAAATTCTGTTACAACGATGCGCTCACGGCCAGTCTTAGTTTCTTCAATTTCAGTACGAGAACGAAGAACAATCGAACCTTTACCTGTTTCGTAAGCCTTATGGATACCTGATTTCCCCATGACAAGAGCACCAGTTGGAAAATCTGGCCCAGGCAAGACTTCCATCAAATCCTTAGTGGTCACTTCAGGATTGTCCATGACCAACTTCACAGCATCAATAGTTTCACCCAAGTTATGAGGTGGAATATTGGTTGCCATACCGACAGCGATACCAGTAGCTCCATTAACTAAAAGATTTGGAAAACGAGCTGGAAGAACTAAAGGTTCACGTTCATTGGCATCATAGTTATCAACGAAATCAACCGTATTTTTATTGATATCACGAAGCATCTCCAGAGCAATCTTGCTCATACGTGCCTCAGTGTAACGCTGGGCGGCAGCACCATCGCCATCCATGGAACCAAAGTTCCCATGGCCATCTACAAGCATGTAACGGTAGCTCCACCATTGAGCCATACGAACCATGGCTTCATAGATAGAGGAATCCCCGTGTGGGTGATATTTACCCATGACATCCCCAGTAATACGAGCAGATTTTTTATGTGGTTTGTCTGGAGTAACACCCAATTCATTCATTCCATAGAGAATCCGACGGTGAACGGGTTTCAAGCCATCTCGAACATCAGGAAGAGCCCGCGCAACGATAACACTCATGGCGTAGTCGATAAAGCTTGTCTTCATCTCCTTTGTCAGATTGACATTCACTAAATTTCTATCCTGCATTAATAAATGCCTCATTTCACTATAATTAGGTATATTATACCATAATGTTCGCTATATTTCAGATATCTAAATCGATAAAACGTTTACATAAAGAACTGCAAGGTATATCCGTGACAAAGCTATTTAAAAGTGATAGAATGAAATCAAATGGGGAATTTCCCTTAATAAAACAAAGGAGATGTTTAGACAAATGACAGCAACTAAACAACACAAAAAAGTTATCCTCGTCGGTGACGGTGCCGTAGGTTCTTCTTACGCTTTCGCCCTCGTTACACAAGGAATTGCACAAGAACTTGGTATCATTGAAATTCCACAATTGTTTGAAAAAGCAGTTGGTGATGCCGAAGACCTTAGCCACGCCCTTGCATTCACTTCACCTAAAAAAATCTACGCTGCTAAATACGAAGACTGTGCTGATGCTGACCTTGTTGTTATCACAGCTGGTGCTCCTCAAAAACCAGGTGAAACTCGTCTTGACCTTGTAGGTAAAAACCTTGCTATCAACAAATCAATCGTTGAGCAAGTTGTTGCTTCAGGTTTTGATGGTATCTTCCTTGTTGCAGCTAACCCAGTAGATGTCTTGACTTATTCAACTTGGAAATTCTCTGGATTCCCTAAAGAACGCGTTATCGGTTCAGGTACTTCACTTGACTCAGCTCGTTTCCGTCAAGCACTTGCTGAAAAAATCGGTGTTGACGCTCGTTCAGTCCATGCCTACATCATGGGTGAACACGGTGACTCTGAGTTTGCTGTTTGGTCTCACGCTAACGTTGCCGGTGTTAAATTGGAACAATGGCTACAAGCTAACCGTGACTTAGATGAAGCTGACCTTGTAGAGCTCTTCATCTCAGTTCGTGACGCAGCTTACTCAATCATCAACAAAAAAGGTGCTACTTACTACGGTATCGCCGTTGCCCTAGCTCGTATTACAAAAGCAATCCTTGACGACGAAAATGCAGTACTTCCACTTTCTGTCTTCCAAGAAGGTCAATACGGGGTTGAAAATGTCTTTATCGGTCAACCAGCTATCGTTGGTGCACACGGTATCGTTCGTCCAGTAAATATCCCATTGAACGACGCAGAAACTCAAAAAATGCAAGCGTCTGCTAAAGAATTACAAGCTATTATTGACGAAGCATGGAAAAACCCAGAATTCCAAACTGCTTCTAAAAACTAATTGTAACTAGGTTCTCATTTAATGAGAACCTTTTTCTTTTCCCCTAAAGACTGAAACACTATTTTCCAAAAGATTTCTTATCTCACATCGTTTGGATCGTGTTGGATACTCATATGCTAAAACAACGCCACAAATTTATACTCATATTACTAAACAAATGAAAACAATCGTTGCAGATGTTATGGAAAAGTATTAGTCTTTGCCCCAAAGAAAACAAAAAAGCCTATCAACCAAGCTAGAAAGCTTGATACAATAGGCTTTTTAAAGTGTCATTATTTAACAGCGTCTTTAAGGGCTTTACCAGCTTTGAATGCTGGAACTTTAGAAGCTGCAATTTTGATTTCTTTACCAGTTTGTGGGTTACGACCTTTACGTGCAGCACGCTCACGAACTTCAAAGTTACCAAAGCCGATCAATTGAACTTTTTCACCAGCTGCAAGGTACTCAGTTACTGCTGCGAATACAGCTTCAACTGCTGCTGCTGAATCTTTCTTAGTTAAATCTGTAGCTTCTGCCACTTTAGCGATCAAATCTTGTTTGTTTGCCATGTTAAAAAATCCTCCAAATAATTTCTAATTAACAAATATAATCATATCCTAAAAACGCCCGTAGGTCAAGTCAAAAACACTATTTTGAATGAATTTTCACTATTTTTTAGGAAACATATCGTATTAAAATAGCCCATGCATTTTCTCCTGTATGAGTTTGAATAATAGAACCTGTTTCTAAAACTGATATCGGTTTTTCAACATATTTTTGCAATAAACTCTTCATTTCATTAGCCCACTCATTATTTCCTGCATAAGAAATCCCAATTTCAGCAACCGCTTTATGAGAAAGAGTTTCTACCAACTCGTCTAACCATTTTTTAAACGTTTTAGCACCGCGACCTTTAACAATAGGTTGCAATTCATGATCTTTCATCTGCATCACAACACGAATGTTCAAAAGGGAACTTAACAAACCTGTCACACGTCCGATACGTCCACCTTTCACTAAATTTTCTAAAGTTGAAACCCCAATGTAAAGTTCTGTTTCTTGTTTGATTTCTTCAACAGCAGCTACAATTGTTTCTAAATCTTTTCCTTCTTTAGCAAGTTTTGCGGCTTCAACAACCTGAAACTTCATAGCCTGATCGGTAAATGAGCTATCAATAACTGTCACATCCGCAGCAGATAAACTTGCACCTTGACGAGCAGCCTCAACCGTTCCAGACAAGGCATGAGACATATGTATTGCAAGAATTTGACTACCATCTTTTCCTAACTCTTCAAAAACCTCAGCAAATACTCCTACTGGGGGTTGACTCGTTTTAGGAAGATTCTTACTTTGTTGCATAAGATGAAGGAACTCACCCTCTTTCAAATCTGAGTCCGAATAAAGTACGCTATCAATCATAACCGATAGGGAAACAACTGTAATATTAAGTTCTTTAACAACTTCTGGTTCGATAGTAACAGAAGAATCTGTTACAATTTTTACTTTTGTCATATAATCAATCTTTCTATTATACTAGATAGGAATTAGATTTTTCACTCTTATTATATCAAAAAATTATTAAAAAATCATAAGGGATCCAATGAAAAAGTTTGAAATTTTGGTATAATCAATCTATAGAAAAGTGAGGGAAAATCATGATTCGAAAAATACAGCCTATTATCACCATCATACTGGGTGCAGCTATTTATGCTTTTGGTCTTACCTATTTTGTTGTTCCCCATCATCTCTTCGAGGGAGGAGCAACTGGTGTCACCCTAATTACATACTATCTCTTCAAGATTCCTGTCTCCTTGATGAATCTTTTAATTAATATTCCCTTATTCATTTTGGCTTGGAAAATATTTGGTCCTAAAACACTCTATTCTAGCCTTCTAGGTACTTTTTCTCTATCTGTTTGGTTAGCGGTATTTGAACGTATTCCCTTACAGTTTGATTTACAAGGTGATTTGATAATCGTTTCCTTGGTTTCCGGTGTTCTGCTTGGAATCGGATTAGGAGTTATTTTCAATGCTGGTGGAACAACCGGTGGATCTGATATTGTTGCTCGTATTCTAAACAAATATACGAATATATCAATCGGAAAATTGCTTTTTGGGATTGACTTCTTTATCCTAATGTTAATTTTAATACTCTTTCAAGATCTTCGTCTAGTTACCTATACACTTTTGTTCGATTTTATCATCACACGTGTCATTGATTTTATTGGAGAAGGTGGCTACGCTGGAAAAGGCTTTATAATTATTACTCAGTATCCTGATAAATTAGCTAAAAAGATTAATGATGAACTCGGACGTGGGGTAACCTTTCTTTCTGGTCAAGGCTACTATAGTAAAAAAGATTTAAAAATCATCTATTGTATTGTTGGTCGTAATGAAATTGTAAAAATGAAAGATATGATTCATCAAGTTGATCCTCAAGCCTTTATAACTATTACTGAAGCTCACGAAATCCTTGGAGAAGGATTTACCTATATAAAAGAATAAAGAAAAAGCTGGGAAGTTCCAGCTTTTTCTCTATTCAGAAAGTGTAGAATGACGATAGCCATAAGTAAAGTAAATCACAAGTCCAACTACAAGAGCAATGCCAAACGCAATCCATGTTTCTATACTATATTGAAGCATAAAGGAAACACAGATTAGAATAGATAAAATCGGTAACAAGGGAACTAGGGGAGTTTTGAATTCTCCTTCTTTAGGTACTCCCTTATCCTTTCTAAGTTTTATAATTCCATAAGCCAGTAAGATAAGATAAGCCAGCGTACAAATATTTAGAAAGGCCGCGATACTAGCTAGCGGAAATACTCCTGCTGCTATTGCAGAAGCAACTCCAGTTAAGATGGTCGCATTTTTAGGAACACGACTTGTTTTGCTTAATTGCTTAAAACTTCGAGGTAAAAGACCATCACGTGCTAAACTGTAAATCATACGCGATAAGGCATAAGTCATAGAAATACACACTGTTATTAGGGTCAAAATGGCCACTAATGACACATAATTAGCTGCCCAACCAATTCCTATACTTCGCAATGAAAATGCGACAGCATCGTCCACATTGAGTTTGCTGTAGTGAACAATCCCTGTCAATACTAATGTAACCAAAGCATAGAGAATCGTTACGATTGTCAATGACAAAACAATACCTCGTGGAACATTTTTTTGTGGGTTTTGAATTTCATCAACAGCCATAGAAATAGATTCAAATCCTAGGAAACCAAAGAACATCAAAGATGCTCCTGCCATTATTCCAGTACTTCCACCATAAATTTGACCAAAACCAAAGGGAGCAAAGTTGGACCAATTTTCTGGTTTAATATACCAGATACCAACTAGAATAAACAAAGCGAGAGCAGAGAATTTCAAGACGACTAGAAGCGAATTAAAACGCAAGGCTGCCTTGGAATTTAATAAAACTAAACCGGTTACCAGTGTCAATACCAAAATAGGTAAAAGGTCTATATAGGTACCCTGCTCAGGGTTAAAGGTCCCATTCAAGGCTTGAGGCATTGAAATACTATAGTTACTGAGCAAGCCTTTAAAATAAGCTGCCCAGCCAGAGGCCACACCAGAAACTGCTGTCATGAATTCCATGATGGTCAACCAACCAGCAATCCAAGCTGGTAATTCACCCAAAATTGCATACAAATAACTATAAGCACCACCAGTTGCAGGAACACGAGAGGCAAACTCTGCGAAAAAGAGGGCGGATAAAGAAACACAAAGGGCAGAAATCACTATGGATACAACCAGTGACGGACCAGCAAGCGTTGCTGCTGCGGTTCCTGTAATGGTAAAAATCCCAGTTCCTACCATGGCACCGATTCCTAATAAAATTAAATCCCATACTTTTAAATGCCGGTGCATTTCAGTACGTCCCAAGCTAACATCTTTAGTTCTAAAAATATTCATACTTCATCTCCATTAAATATGATTGTTTTATTTTATCATATAAAAGGATTTTTGTGAATATTTATAAGATGATTTTTCAAAAAAATCTGAACAGAAATAAATCCTGCTCAGATTCTACATATTCTTAGCCAACTGATCCTTCCATTTCATAGCTAATCAAGCGGTTCAGCTCAACAGCATATTCCATTGGAAGCTCTTTTGTAAATGGTTCTACAAATCCCATAACAATCATCTCAGTTGCTTCAGATTCTGACAATCCACGGCTCATGAGATAATAGAGTTGCTCTTCTGAAATCTTAGATACCTTAGCTTCGTGTTCCAAAGCGACTTGTGAGTTGTGAATTTCATTAAATGGAATGGTATCTGATGCTGACAAGTCATCCATGATAATGGTATCACATTCGATGTGAGAAACAGATTTCTTAGAGTTTTTATTAAAGGTTACTTGTCCACGGTAGTCAACCTTACCTCCACCTTTAGCGATGGATTTAGACACAATAGACGAGCTTGTATGTGGAGCGTTGTGGATCATCTTAGCTCCAGTATCCTGGTGTTGCCCTGCATTGGCAAAAGCGATAGAGAGCATAGTACCACGCGCCCCTTCCCCATCTAGGTAAACAGATGGATATTTCATAGTTGTTTTAGCGCCCAAGTTACCATCAATCCACTCAACAGTGGCATCCTTTTGAGCCTTAGCACGTTTCGTTACCAAGTTATAGACGTTATCAGACCAGTTTTGGATAGTCGTATAACGCATATAAGCTCCATCCAAGGCAAAGATTTCTACAATGGCAGCATGCAAGCTGTTACTTGAATAAGTTGGCGCTGTACATCCTTCTACATAATGGACACTTGCTCCTTCATCAACGATAATCAGGGTACGTTCAAACTGACCAGTATTCTCGTTGTTGATACGGAAGTAAGTTTGAAGTGGAATATCTACCTTGACCCCTTTTGGTACGTAGATAAAGGTTCCACCAGACCATACTGCTGAGTTAAGGGCAGCCAATTTGTTATCTGTTGGCGGTACTAACTTAGCAAAGTATTGTTTAAACAAGTCTGGGTATTCCTTGAGGGCAGAATCCGTATCCGTAAAGATAATCCCCAATTTCTGGAACTCTTCCTTCATGTTGTGGTAAACCACTTCTGACTCATACTGGGCAGAGGCACCAGCTAGATATGCACGTTCTGCTTCAGGAATCCCGATACGTTCAAAGGTTTCTTTAATTTTTTCAGGAACATCATCCCAAGAACGGGCTGGTTTATCAGATGGTTTTTGGTAGTAGATCAAATCATCAAAGTCAATCTCTGACAAGTCTGCTCCCCAAGTTTGCATAGGCATTTTTTTGAAGGTTTCATAAGACTTCAAACGGAACTCTAACATCCACTCAGGTTCTCCCTTTGCAGCTGATAGTTCACGAATGACATCTTCATTCAATCCTTTTCCTGTCGATAGGACAGGCTCTACATCATCATGGAAACCAAATTTATATTCACCAAGGTCAATTGGTTTTGGTTCTACTCTTTCTTCAGCCATAATATCCTTTCTTTCATTCTTCATTTCTACTGATTCATAAGACAAAAGAAACTTGTCTTACTTGTTTTCTTGATTTTCAATTGTTTTCTTGAGGGCGTTCCAAGCTAGGGTTGCACACTTGATACGTTGAGGAAATTTAGCAACACCTGACAAGAAGGCTGCATCGCCTAGTTGGTCTTGACGCTCATCTTTTTGCCCTTGAACCATTTCAGAAAAAATAGTCGCAAGTTCTAAAATTTCTTGCTTGGTCTTGCCCAAAACAGCATCTGTCATCATGCTTGCAGAGGCAGTTGAGATAGTACAACCTGAGTTTAGAAAAGCGATATCTTCCAAACGGTCATCTACATCAAACTTGACAGAGAGATTGATAACATCCCCACAGGTCGGATTGTTGAGACTGATTTGCTCAGCATCTTCTAACTTCCCTTGGTGATGTGGGTTTTTCGAATGGTCTGCTACCACTGCCATATAAAGGCTATCTAGTTTAGAAAGTGCCATTGAAAAACTCCTTTGTCTTTTGTAAGGCATCGACTAGCTTGTCGCAATCTGCCTTGGTATTGTAGATATAAAAACTTGCACGAGCTGTTGCTGGGACATCCAAATACTGAAGCAAGGGTTGCGCACAGTGGTGACCTGCTCGAACAGCCACTCCTTCATAATCCAAAGCAGTCGCAAGGTCGTGAGGATGAAGGTCGCCTAGGTTAAAAGCAATAACACCTGAACGTTGTGCCAAGTTCTGTGAACCATAAATGGTCAGTCCTTCAATCGCCTGCAGTTTTGGAAAGACGTATGAGATTAATTCCTGTTCATGGGCTTCAATGGCATCCATACCGATGTTTTCTAGATAATCCACTGCTGCTGCCAGTCCGATAGCACCTGCCATATTTGGTGTTCCAGCCTCAAATTTCCAAGGCAATTCCTTCCAACTAGCAGATTGCTCATAGACGAAATCAATCATCTCACCGCCAAATTCAACTGGTGACATTTGCTCCAGATACTTTTCTTTGCCATAAAGAACACCGATACCAGTCGGACCAGCCATCTTGTGACCTGAAAAGGCAAAGAAGTCCACATCCAAGTCCTGAACATCAATCTTCATATGAGGAGTAGATTGAGCACCATCCACCACCATGATGGCACCAACTTGGTGGGCTAATTGAGTGATTTCCTTGATCGGATTGACCACACCAAGAACATTTGAGGCATGAGCTAGGGAGATAAACTTGACTCTATCAGTCAATTTAACTCGCAAATCATCCATATCCAGAGCTCCGTCCTTGAGATAGACATAAACAAGCTCCGCTCCAGTCTTACGGCAGGCTTCTTGCCATGGAATGATATTGGAATGGTGTTCCATGACGGAAATCAAGACCTGGTCTCCCTCAGTCAAGACTTCCTCAGCATAACGCGCTACCCAGTTAAGACTGGTTGTCGTTCCTCTGGTAAAGAGAACTTCCTTTGTAGAGTCTGCATTGATAAACTTACGAATGGTTTCACGAGCCGCCTCATAAGAAGCTGTCGCCCTTTCTGCCAAGGTATGAACACCACGGTGAACATTGGCATTGTCGTTCACATAGTAGCGGTTAATCGTTTCAAGAACAGCTAGTGGTTTTTGTGTCGTCGCAGCATTGTCCAGATAGACCAGAGGCTCATCGTTAACAATCTGGTCTAAAATTGGAAAATCCTTGCGAATCGCTTCTACATCTAACATAAGCTACCCCTTAGCGTTTTGACAATTTTTCTTCGATGGTTGCAATCATTTCATCACGAACTTCCTTGACTGGAATCTCAACGATAACGGAGCCAAGGAAACCACGAACAACCAAGCGTTCTGCAGTTGCCTTATCCAAACCACGGCTCATGAGGTAATACATATCTTCTGGATCTACCTGACCGATAGAAGCCGCGTGTCCTGCAGTTACGTCATTTTCATCAATCAAAAGAATTGGATTGGCATCTGAACGCGCTTGGTCTGAAAGCATGAGAACTCGACTTTCTTGTTGCGCATCTGCTCCCTTGGCACCCTTGATAATGTGGCCAATACCATTGAAAGTTAAAGTTGCTTTTTCAAGAATAACCCCATGTTGGAGGATATTTCCGATTGAGTTGCAACCATAGTTAGTTACTCGGGTATCAATCCCTTGTACCTGACGGCCACTTGAAAGAGCTACGACTTTAAGGTCCGCATGGCTACCGTTACCAATCAAGTCGCTATCAAAGTCAGCAACGACGTTTCCTTCGTTCATGACACCAATCGCCCAGTCAATACTTGCATCATTACCTAATTTACCACGACGGCTAATGTAGGCAGTGACGTTTTCACCTAGACGGTCAATCGCAGCAAACTTCACTTGAGCTCCAGAACGAGCAATCACTTCTACTGTAATATTAGCAGTTGCTTTGGCACTTCCTTCACCGCGTGACTCTAAACGCTCCAGATAACTAATCTTAGAGTTTTTACCAGCGATAATCATAATATGCTTGTTAAACGGCACATCACTATCACTATCTTGGTAGAAAATTCCTTCGATTGGTTCAGCAATTTCCACGTTATCAGGAATATAGAGAACAGCACCACTATTGAAATAAGCTGTATGGTAGGCTGCTAATTTATCATCATCGTACTTGACAGATGACATGAAGAATTCTTCGATCAACTCTGGAATTTCTTCTAAAGCTGAGTGGAAGTCTGTAAAGACGACACCCTGTTCAGCCAACTCAACTGGAATTTGCTCAAAAACAGTCTGAGTCCCTACTTGCACCAACTTCAAGTGGTTATCTAGTGCAGTGAAATCTGGAACATTTGCTGATGGCTCACTTTCTGTAATCGTTCCATCACCCAGATTCCAACGGTGGAATTTGACACGCTCAATAACTGGTAATTCCAAAGTCTCAATCTTGTCAAAAGCTTTTTGACGGAGATCAGCCAACCAGCTTGGTTCAGCGTGCATTTCTGAAAAAAGTTTAATATTTTCTTTAGTCATTTACTTCTCCTAAAAGATACGAGGGAATTACAATTCTTCTTTGTAGTCGTAGCCAAGTTCTTCAGCTAGTTTTGCGTATCCTTCACGTTCCAAACGCGCAGCCAATTCTGGACCACCAGAAAGGACAACACGACCTTCCATCATCACGTGTACCACATCAGGTGTGATGTAGTTCAAAAGACGTTGATAGTGAGTGATAATCATAGCACCAAAGCCTTCACCACGCATGGCATTCACACCTTTAGAAACAACTTTAAGAGCGTCAATATCTAGACCAGAGTCAATCTCGTCCAAAAGGGCAAATGTTGGCTCCAACATCAAAAGTTGAAGAATCTCATTACGTTTTTTCTCACCACCAGAGAAACCTTCGTTGAGGTAACGCTCAGCCATTTCTTCTTTCATGTTGAGCAATTCCATCTTCTCATCCAATTTAGTGATAAACTCACGAACTGAAATCTTCTCTTCGTCTTCTTTACCAGCATTCATGGCTGCACGAAGAAACTCAGCATTGGTAATTCCAGGAATTTCTGATGGGTATTGCATAGCAAGGAAAAGTCCCATACGCGCTCTCTCGTCCACTTCTAACTCAAGAATGTTTACGCCATCAAACAAGACTTCACCTTTGGTAACTTCATAGTTTGGATTTCCCATGATAGCGGCAGAAAGAGTAGATTTACCAGTACCATTTGGTCCCATGATAGCGGCGATTTCTCCTGTTTTCAGGGTCAAGTTAACCCCTTTTAAAATTTCTTTTCCTTCAATCTCAACGTGAAGATCTTTGATCTCTAATACTGACATGATAGTTCCTTTCTTTTTCAAGGCCTTTACAGTTCTTACTGGAAACATACTTGATTTCCCTAGAAAATACGGTAAAAGGTCAATAAATATACTTTTATAGTATAACAAAAAAAAGCCTAAAAGGCTTTGATTTTGTCTAGAAGCTGAGGACTAGTCTTTTCCTTTTAAATGCTGGTCAATGACATCTACAATCTTGCCCATCAAGTAACTAACTCGGAAATTTCTAAAGAGCAAAATGGCCCAAAAGGCTGCCATAATATAGCGACCAGTCATCCAAGCTTCATTGAAAAAATAGGTCTCAGCAGCTGTAAACAGCGCTATGATAATAAATTGTTGTCTATTCATAAACTTATTGTATCATGAAATCTTTCTTTAGTCTTCCTCTACCTTCATTTTATCAGCCAAAAATTCAAATCCTTCTGGAATCAGGCTTTCTTCTGCTTCTTTTTCAGTTTGGGAAGATTTGGCTTTGGCTGAAAAGGCTGCGCGAACTTCTTTCCATTCCTCCATGGAAATGGCTAAAATCTCAGGTGAAAAACCTGCTGCCTGACTGAGGATATTGCCAAACATGGTGTTGAGATTGTCTCGTTTCATGGTTTGACCAGCATTGAAGTTAGACTCAAAAGCAAGAATAGCATGGTGTTCATTGGCCGCAACTGGTTGAGAACCAACTAGCAAAGCCTTATCAGGCCCACCTAGACTTTCAATCACCTCTCCCCAGGCATTCTGTAAGCGAATCAGATTTTGACGTGCTAAATCAGGATTTTCGACGGCCTCTTGTAGGATAGATTGAACTTTATTACGATCCACACGATAGACTGTTTTGCCTGCTGTTGGACGACTAGGAGCTGGATTTGTTGGCTTAGCTACAGTTCCCACATTTGCGAGTTCTTGTTTGAGACGCGCAACTTCCTGTCTCAATGCAGTAATTTCATGTTCAACTACCCCAGAAAAAGCTGGTTCAGGCTTAATCTCCGCCAAACGGATGGTCATCATCTCAGCATAAATCTTGGGCTGCAAACTAGACTTAATATCTGCTAAACTGACTGTCGCCAAGCGAATCATTTCAAACAGATTTTCCTGAGGAAGAGCTAAATTCTCCACAAAGACTGGACTATGATGAGTGTTTTCTCCCCCTGTTTGAACAATTAACAAATCTCTTAAATAGTGCAAAAGATCGGTCACAAAACGAGTCATGCTCTTACCATTGTCAAAAAGAAGATTTAAACAAGCTAATGCTTTGGGAACATCCTGTTGAGACAAGGCGGCCACATAATCATCCAAGGCTGATAGACTAATTGTGCCAGTAATTTCTTCAGAGATGGTAGTCGTCAGCTCGTTTCCCTGTGTCAAACTCAGGGCTTGATCCAAAATAGACAAGGCATCTCGCATTCCACCTTCAGCCCGTCTGGCAATGATTTCCACAGCCTCTGGTTCAGAACTGATATTTTCTTTTTCTAAGATATAGCGGATATGTTCCTTAATATCCTGTGTCTTAATTGATTTAAATTCAAAACGTTGCACACGGGATAGAATAGTGGCAGGAATCTTGTGCAATTCAGTAGTTGCCAAAATAAAGACCACATTCTGTGTTGGCTCTTCCAGCGTCTTTAGGAGGGCATTAAAAGCTCCTGTAGACAGCATGTGAACCTCATCTATGATGTAAACCTTATAACGGGCAAGACTAGGAGCGTAGGTAGATTTATCACGAATTTCGCGAATTTCATCCACCCCATTATTAGAGGCCGCATCCATTTCAATGACATCTTCTAAACTACCATCTGTCACTGCTTGACAAATATAGCAGTTATTACAAGGTTCACCACCCACTTGATTTGGACAGTTCATAGCTTTGGCAAAAATCTTGGCTACACTGGTTTTTCCCGTTCCACGTGGACCAGAAAAAAGATAGGCATGACTTATTTTCTCTTGCTCCACTGCTTGTTTAAGAGTCTTAGCCACAACTTCCTGTCCAACCAACTGGGAGAAGTTTTGACTTCTATATTTTCGATAAAGTGCTTGATACATTAGGCTTTCTCCCCAAACATTGTAAAGTCCCATTCTGTCTTTTCAAGCAAAATAGCGACAAATTGTTCCAAATAATCTCGATCCATAGCATCATAATCATCAATCTCTGAAGAATCAAGATCTAGAACTCCAAGTAATTGACCATTCTTAACCATCGGAATAACAATTTCACTTTTAGCTCGACTATCACAAGAAATATAGTTGGGATAAGTCGTTACATCTCCAACAACAACGGTTTCCTGAAAATGAGCTGCCTCACCACAAACACCCTTGCCTAGCGCAATACGGATGCAGGAAACACCGCCTTGGAAAGGACCTAAAACCAATTCCTTTCCATCGAACAGATAAAAGCCTGCAAATACGGTATTAGGAAAGCGTGATTTTAAAAGAGCACTTGCGTTGGAAAGATTAGCCAAAACATTGGTTTCACCATCCAATAAAAAAGTGAGCTCCTCATTTAACATTTGATAACGTGATTGTTTTTCTGATTCTAACATAGAACTATTATATCAAAAAAGACTTACAGACAAAAGAAAAATCCCTTGTTAAGTAAACAAAGGATTTTGTGAATTTTCAATTTGATTAAAGTTCAATATCACCGAACAAGTCAGCCATTGAGAATCCTGTTTGTGTTTCTGGAAGTTCGAAATCACGTTTTTCTTGACGTTTTGGACGACGTGGACGTGGAGCACGTTTTTCTTCTTTTTGTCCTTCTTCTTGAGCTGGACGCTCTTCAAGAGCTTTGATAGAAAGTGATACGCGCTCTGCATCTGCGTTAACTTCAAGAACTTTAACTTGAACTTCTTGACCAACTTTAAGAGCTTCTTTTGGATTTTCAATACGTTTGTGTGAAATTTGTGATACGTGAACAAGTCCATCGATACCTGGCAATACTTCAACAAATGCACCGAAATCAGTCAAACGTTTAACTGTTCCTTCTACTACATCACCTTTAGCCAATTTTTGCTCAACGCCATCCCATGGTCCAGGTGTTGTTGCTTTAAGTGAAAGTGATACACGTCCTTCTTCTTCGTTAAGATCAAGAATTTTCACTTCAATTTCTTCACCAACAGTTACAACTGATTTTGGTGAAACGTTACGTTCGTGTGACAATTCAGTCAAGTGAACCAATCCGTCAACACCACCAAGATCGATGAAAGCACCGAAGCTTGTAATACGAGCAACTTTACCAGTTACTACATCACCAACAGCCAATTTACCGAATACTTCAGCGCGAGCTGCTGCTGTAGCTGCTTCAACAACTTCACGACGTGAAAGGATGAAGCGGTTTTCTTTAGCGTCAACTTCTTTGATTTTAGCGTCAAATTCTTGACCTACAAAACGCTCAGTGTTACGTACGAAACGAGTATCCAACATTGAAGCTGGGATAAATCCACGAACACCTTCAAATTCTACTGAAAGTCCACCTTTAACGGCACGAGTTCCTTTAACAGTAACAACTTCTTCTTCGCGACCAACAAGTTTGTCCCATGCTTTGCGAGCTTCAAGGCGTTTTTTAGATACAAGGTATGTAACTGTATCAGTATCTTTACCAACTACTTGACGAAGTACAAGAACATCCAATACTTCTCCTACTTTAACAAAGTCATTGATATCTGCATCGCGATCGTTTGTCAATTCGCGAAGAGTCAAGACACCTTCAACACCAGTTCCAGAGATTGCAACGTTAGCTTGAGTCGCATCAACTGTCAATACTTCAGCACTAACAACATCACCAGTCTCAACTTGGCTAACGCTATTTAGCAAATCTTCAAATTCGTTCATCTAAAAAATCCTCCAACAATCAAGTTTTTCTTAAACTTGACATACTTATAATTTTTTTCCTAAGCACCCGCAAGGACATGTTTATATCGTTCACGTCTTTCAATTATAAAAATAAAATACCCTAAGATATTTTGCTTTTTATCTTGATCATTACCTAAGAACTGGGGTAGCTGGATTCGAACCAACGCATGAGGGAGTCAAAGTCCCTTGCCTTACCGCTTGGCTATACCCCATTGATAAAATGGAGAGAGAGGGATTCGAACCCCCGAACCCGAAGGAGCGGATTTACAGTCCGCCGCGTTTAGCCTCTTCGCTATCTCTCCTACAATCAACATGGACTATTATATCATGAAAATTTCAAAAAAACAAGACTTATTTTGATAAATTATAATTTTCAATCAAAATTTCCACAGCTTTTTCCAATTTTTTATAAAAACTATCGACATTCCCATTCTTTATAATAGCAAACTGTCCATCTAATTCGGCAATTTCTCCGATAACTTTTTTACCAATGGTCAAGGTATAACCTTCAAAACTGTCTTTTCCTACACTAACTTTGGCATCTGCCACTTGAATTTCGATTTTCTTATCTTTCTTACTCATTTCACACCTCTCTTCACTTTTTCTATTTTACAAGAAAATCCTAAAACTAGCAAGAAAAAACTCCATATCAGTGAGTGCAACTAATTTGGAGTTTTTTGTGTTTGATAAATTTAGTCAACTTTTACAATCCAACCTTCTGGCGCTTCAATATCGCCGAACTGAATACCAGTCAATTCATCATATAATTTACGAGTCACAGGTCCTACTTCTGTTTCACTATAGAATACATGGAAATCATCACCGTGTTGAATACCTCCAATTGGAGAAATAACCGCTGCTGTACCACAGGCACCTGCCTCTACAAAACGGTCAAGGTTATCAATTGGGACATCTCCCTCAATAGGAGTTAAGCCCAAGCGATGTTCTGCCAAATAAAGCAAAGAATACTTGGTAATAGATGGCAAGATAGATGGACTCAATGGTGTTACAAATTCATTATCAGCTGTAATTCCAAAGAAGTTAGCTGATCCGACTTCTTCAATCTTTGTATGAGTTGATGGGTCTAGATAGATAACATCTGAGAAATGACGTGACTTGGCCAATTTCCCTGGCAAGAGACTGGCAGCATAGTTTCCACCAACCTTAGCCGCACCTGTACCATTTGGAGCCGCACGATCGTACTCATCTTGAATCAAGAAGTTGGTTGGAACCAAACCACCTTTAAAGTAATTTCCAACTGGCATAGCAAAGATGGTGAAAATGTACTCTTCTGCCGGTTTTACCCCAATAATATCTCCTACCCCAATCAAAAGAGGGCGAAGATATAAGGTTCCACCTGTTCCGTATGGAGGTACATATTCTTCATTCGCACGAACAACTGCCTTACAAGCTTCTACAAACATTTCTGTCGGAACTTGTGGCATCAAGAGACGGTCACATGTCCGTTGCAGACGTTTAGCATTTTCATCAGGACGGAAAAGTTGAATACTTCCATCCTTAGTACGATAAGCTTTCAAACCTTCAAAGGCTTGTTGTCCATAGTGAAGACTTGGAGAAGACTCTGAAATATGCAAGGTTGCATCCTCTGTAAGCTCTCCTTGATCCCATTGTCCATTTTTAAAACGAGCAATATAGCGATAAGGTAATTTCATATAGGAAAAACCAAGGTTTTCCCAATCAATCGTTACTGTCATATTCCACTCCTTATTCTAAAAACCTATTTCTTTTATTCTACTATTCTACACTTTTTTTCTAAAATAGCAAGTATATTTTGTAATTTTCAGAAAATTTCTTCAATAAAAAGAACCAGCTCTGAAAACTGATTCTTCATTTCACTTATTTAGCTTCAGTAAATACTTCTTTAAGATACGCGTCAAAAACTTCTTCATCTGAAATCGTGTCAGAAATGAAGGTTCCGTTACTAGTCCGTTCTGATAGGTTCAAATCTTGCAATCGGCTCTCATAGATTGTTCCTTTGTTGGATTGGACCAGCAGAGTTTGGTCGTTCCTGTCCGCTTCTGTACTAAAGAGGTCACCAACGAAGCCTTGTTCTGCAACTGCTCCTGCTAAGAAGACACGATGCGGTTTATTTTTTAGCTCACGCAAGACTTGTAGTCCGCGTTTAGCACGGCTGGTTGCTGGAATTTCATCAATAGAAACACGTTTCAAGCTTCCACGTTGAGTCAAAAGGTAGAAGGACGAGGTGTTACAGATAAAGGCGGATTGGAGAATATCATCTTCTTTCAAATTCATAGCCTTAACACCTGCTGCCTTGGCACCGACAACCGGAACCTCTTCGATATTGAAACGCAGGGCATAACCATTTTGGCTAATCAAGACAACATCATCCAGTTTAATCGGAGCTACTGCCACAATCTGGTCTGTATCATCTTTGAGCTTAGCATACTTGACAGACTTAGACTTGTAGGTTCGCCATGGAGAGAATTCTTTGCGTTCTACGCGTTTGATTTGACCAAGACGAGTAGCTGCAAAATAAGTTGTCGCATCATCAAACTGATCTACTACTTCAACATAAAGGATTTCTTCGTTAGTTTCAAAGTTTGTAATGGTCTGGCTCAGATGCTCTCCGATGTCCTTCCAGCGAATATCTGCTAATTCATGAATTGGTCGATAGATGACATTTCCAAGACTTGTGAACATCAAAAGATGCTGGGTTGTCTTGACAGCTTGTACAAAGATCAAACGGTCATCATCACGCTTGCCAATTTCTTCCAAGGTGGAGGCTGCGAAGGAACGGGGACTGGTACGCTTGATGTAACCTGCCTTGGTCACGCTGACGTAGGTATCTTCCTCTGCAATCAGACTAGCTGTATCAATCTCAATTGCTTTCGCAGTGTCTTCTAGAGAACTCAAACGCGGAGTGACAAATTTCTTCTTAACCTCACGAAGTTCTTTCTTCATGAGATTGTACATAGTCCGCTCATCACCGATAATAGCCGCAAGCATGGCAATCTTCTCACGAAGTTCTGCTTCTTCTTTCTGTAAGACAACCACATCGGTATTGGTCAAACGATACAGTTGCAAGGTTACGATAGCCTCAGCCTGTTCTTCCGTAAAATCATAGCTGACCTTAAGGTTTTCCTTAGCGTCAGCCTTGTTCTCAGAAGCACGGATAAGGGCAATGACTTCGTCCAAAATCGAAATCACGCGAATCAAACCTTCGACGATATGAAGACGTTTTTCAGCCTTGTCCTTATCAAAGCTGGAACGTGCCAAAATCACTTCTCGACGGTGGGCAATGTAGCTAGATAGGATTGGAACAATCCCAACCTGACGAGGCGTGAAATTGTCAATCGCCACCATATTAAAGTTGTAGTTGATTTGTAGATCTGTGTATTTGAAGAGATAGTTAAGAACCAGCTCCGTATTAGCGTCTTTCTTAAGTTCAATAGCGATACGAAGACCGTCACGGTCAGATTCGTCCCGAACCTCAGCAATACCTGCCACCTTGTTATTGACACGGACATCATCAATTTTCTTGACTAGATTGGCCTTGTTGATTTCATAAGGAATCTCAGTGATAACGATTTGTTCCTTACCACCTTTTAGCTTTTCAATCTCCGTCTTGGAACGAACAACCACGCGCCCTTTCCCAGTTTCGTAGGCTTTCTTAATTTCATCACGACCCTGAATAATTCCTCCTGTCGGGAAGTCTGGTCCAGGTAGGAATTCCATGAGTTTATCAACCTTTGCAGTTGGGTGGTCAATCATATAAACCGCCGCATCGATGACCTCAGCTAAATTATGTGGTGGAATGTCTGTAGCATATCCAGCCGAAATCCCAGTCGAACCATTGACTAAGAGGTTTGGAAAGGCTGATGGTAAGACAGTTGGCTCTTTCTCCGTATCGTCAAAGTTCCAAGCAAAAGGAACTGTCTTCTTCTCGATATCCTGAAGAAGGTAGCCAGCAATCTCAGACAAACGCGCCTCGGTATAACGCATAGCCGCAGGCGGATCTCCGTCCATAGAACCGTTATTACCGTGCATTTCAACTAGAATCTCACGATTTTTCCAGTCCTGTGACATACGAACCATGGCATCATAGATAGAACTATCACCGTGTGGGTGGAAATTCCCCATGATGTTACCGACAGACTTGGCCGACTTACGGTAGCTCTTGTCAAAGGTATTGCCATCCTTATTCATCGAATAAAGAATCCGACGTTGCACCGGCTTCAAGCCATCACGAATATCTGGCAAAGCCCGGTCTTGAATAATGTACTTGGAGTAGCGACCAAAGCGCTCTCCCATGATGTCCTCCAGGGACATATTTTGAATGTTAGACATAGGATACTAAGCCCGTAAAATGCAAAGTGAAAATAGGAAATTCTTAAAGCGAGCGATGCTCGTAAGAGAATTTATCTTTTTCACACAGCATTTAGGGCGTGTTCAACTCCTTTCAAAGAATGTAGAGTGTGTGTAATGATAAAAGGATATAGAAAGAATTAGTCCCGTGTTCAGTTACGATAAGTAACCAAACTATCCTTTCTGTAGTTTAATATGTTCTTCAGTGAGTAATAAGGAATTTTCACACAGCATTTAGGGCGTGTTCAACTCCTTTCGAAGAATGGAGAGTAAATATTATGGAATAAGAAAAAATATAGAGTAAGTGAGTTTCACCCAATTCCTGTATAGTCATTTCCACTTGAAGTGTCTACTTCACAAATCCTCGTTTATACTTGATATGACTGCGATATTGCTATCTACATCTTTCCTATCCCAAAGTTGGAGTTCCCATGGGTAATAAAAATTACTTTTATTTTTAAAATAAATATGAATACCGACATAGCCATCTTTATCACGTAAATACCAGTTTTTTAGTCCGTAATTCTCTTGCCAATCATCTAATTTCTCCATGACTTGCGCTATTTCTTTGGAACTTAAAATCATACGAGCACCAAAAATATCATTAAGAATGGAATTCACAGGATAGCCCTCTTGACGCTCTGAAAAACGTGTAATTTTATCTAAAATAGACTCAGAAGTCTTGACACGATAAACATAGGCAATATCTTGGACATCTGCCTTCATCAGATAGTCATTAATCGACTCATGTAAATTCAGACGGTAGGACAAAATCGCTTTCGTCGGAACTTTTGAAAAGGTATGCTTGAGATTGATTTTTTTCACCTTACCCGTTTCAAAATAATCTTTAGAATATTCTCGATGAATACGATTAATCTCTGTAATGAGGCGTTCCACTTTTTCAATCATGAGTCTCCTCCTCTCGCTTTTTCATTTTTCTAGCTATTCCCAAACTTCTTCACTCTCTCCTCAGCATACTCAATCATCTTCTCAGCTACCTCCATATCATAGTCAAATCCCATCTTTTGAGCAAGGGACTGAGCCTCTTGGTGGAAAAAATTCATCGTAGCAAACAAAGACTGAGTGATTTTCTCTTTACTTGAAAAATCAAGCAGATTTGAGAATTCCTTTTCTTTCTCATCAGGTAAAGAGGTAAAGAGGTACTTGTAATTCTTTCCTATGTCGACTGCTCCCCTATCGCTTGCGACCTGCCAAGCTAAGACCTTCAAGAGTTCTTGCTGACAAATACCATAGAGATGGTCAGTGGCATAGATGACTTGCTGACGACAGATTCCTTTGACCACGTAGGCCGACACCCACCAAAATTCATTGCAGGAATTTTTAAAATCTGTCTCACTAGCTGGACTCATCCAGAAACGCTCTAGATTTTGTGAATAGGGTTCAAATAAATGTTCTGGGTCTTCCAAAACAGTGAATCCTGCCTCACTATCCACCCACTCTTGAATGTGTTCTTTAGGGCAGAGAGTTAAATCAATACGGTTGCCGTCTTCAAAGAGCATGAGATAAAGACGACGATGGTCAAGAGTAACCTCTTGCTCAATAATTCGTTTCCCAAACTGGTCTAGCCAAGAAAGGTCTGAAATTAGGTTTTCAAGATTATCAACAAGATAAACAACATCATAGTCTTGAAATTCATCTTTCGGAGCATGATCATTTGTTCTAGAACCCGATAAAGCAACAGCATCGACTTTTAAACTTTCAGCCATTTGTAAAATCAGATTCATCATTTCTGTTTCAGTTCTCATGGGAATACCTGCCTTTTTAGTGGAAACTCTTGATTCTGTAGAGGACATATCTATAAAGCGGACTGTCTGCTGGAACTTTTTCATTCTCAAATTCTTTGACAAATTCCATGCTCAGTTTTTGCATGACTTTTTGCGAAAGTTGATTGAGTAAGGATGTAAAAGAGTAAACTTATGACAAGCTAGCTTGCTGAAAAACAAAGTCTAGACAGGCTTGGGCAGCCTCCGTCGCATAACCATCTTGGCTAGTTCAAGCGAATCTGTCAGACCCAGTTTGTTGTCAAGAGTCATTGGCTGTCTCCTTTCATTCAGATTTTCTAAATCCTGTGCCAACAGGCTTAAAACTTATTGCCCGATAAAATCCATCTGCTTCAGATATTAATTCAATCCGTGTCAAAGGATATTTTTTGTGGATCTCCTCAATCAGCTGCTGTCCCAGTCCTTTTCTGCGGTGGGATTTATCAATAATTATTTCAGCTAAAAAGGTCGTCAGCACTTCATCCGTCAGATAACAGGCAAAGCCAAGGATTTTCTGGTCCTCTTCAAGCACCAAGTAATGAGACAGATTTGTTGAAAATAGAGATCTCACTTTTTCCTCTGTAAAAGAAAGCCATTTTTCACTTTGATAAAGGCTATAAATAGCTTGACAATCTTTTCTGCTTGCAGGTCTGATAATCATCTTCTATTCCTCCAATCTATAATCTCCTAAATTTTTTTTATTTTAACTTTAATTCCTTTTTTACCTTCCTGATTTTCTGAAAAGTTTTTTTGCTTTAAAACTGCTCGCAAGAAAAATAAACGTTCGTCTTTTACTCAAAAAACACTCGCCGGATTTTCTGCCAAACAGAATTTGCTCTAAAGCACTCCGTCAGAAAAACTGGCGACTTCACTTTATCCCTAGTAAGCTTGTCAGAAATTCAAATGATAGGTTAGTTTATATTATAGTGATTTCGACAAAATGAAAATCTAAATAAGTTTTAGAGCATCTTCTAAAGTTTTTGCCCCCTTTTCAAATTGTATCCTTTTTTCTCTTATTTCTTGGTCAGAAAAATAAATTCCTTTGTATTCCGAACGTCTAACAACAGGATAGAAATAATTCTTATTCCTTGAGCGATTGATTAATTTTTTATTTTTCAAATAATCAAAAATTACTTGTTGCTGACTTTCTGAAAACATAAATATTTCATCTTTTGAAATATCATCTGGTAATTGTTCAATATCTAAGGCGTTTGTATCTACACCCAGAAATTTTTGAGCTCTTCCTATATGACTAAAAATAGCATTTTTTTCTTGACCAAGTACGAGGTAAAATATTCTTTCTCCCTCATCGTTTTTTACTATATCTGAATTATCTTTAAAGATATTTTCAAAACAATCTTTATAAACTTCTTTGTATCCTTCAAGATAAAATTTACGATAGCTAACATATCCCTCGTAATCTGAAGGTAATTTAGACAAATTAAAATCTACATCAAAATTTGGTATAAAGACATGAATTTCCTCCAAATCATTTTCCAAAGAAGGAATTCTCTTGCGGATAATGGGTTTTAAAAATATTTCTGTTCCAATAGGGTATTTAGAGTCTTTGCTATAAAAAACAGCTTTTACTTCATAAAAAATTTCTTCAATATCAGCATTAAAATAGTCAGTGACTAAATTTTCATAATAAGCCTGACTTCTTCTATTGACGAACGAACTAGATTCTTTATTCGCAACACTAAATTGTAGAAATATGTTCTTCTCTTTGCTATTTATAATATCTTTGGCACTACTATATTTATCATTGCATGAATAATCAGAAATAAAACTATAAAATTGTTTACCTAGAATATGCCCCGAGTGAAAAAAATATTGTCCATCTAACTTCTTAGGATTATACTGCCCTTCTAATATATTAGGAGAGCTTAGCTTAGAAACATTTTTATTTTTTTGTGATTTGAGTACGCAAGACCAGCCTCTTCTAAAGAATTTAAATTTTTCTCCTTTAACACTCGATATATCGCTCACATCATTTTTTACTATTTTAAAGTAACATCCCGATTCACAAAATTCTAACCTAATAGAATGTGGTTCTCTATCAATAGAAGCCAATCTAGACAATCTCTCATTTAATCCACTATTTTCTAATAAATAGACCAATTCGTCTTTATCTTTCAATCCAATCCTAGTCAGAACATCTGATTCTTTCATAATAATTCCCCTTTTCACAGTGCAAAACTCTAATTTTGAATGTATTTCAAAATTATATTGTAATTTTTGTTATTTTTTTCTTTTAAATGACTGCTACGAGAATTATTTATTTCTTGCTCAGGATATGAAATCGGAGGGGCATTATATTTAAATAATTTATGAAACTCATCCTCTTCGCCAACATACACCGGAATATCATAAAAGAGTTCTCCTTCATTATCTTGATACTGATCTCCGGTAATATCAACAATTATATCTTTATAGGCAACTAACCAAGCATGAGAATCCCCTTCCCATCCAGAACCATATTCTCCAGAAACATATAATGATTCAATTCCTTGTTCATATAAAAACCTCTGAAGGTAGTCACTTACAAAAGTGCAACATCCCTTAGGAAAATTCACTAGGTTATAATCAATAATCTCTTTTGTCTGAATTGCTTTTTCAATAGCTTTTCTATATCTCATAGCTATTTCTTTCAATTCATTTATCATAATTTGTTTATTTTGCATCGTTCAAAACGCACCACTCTCTTCCAGCGTAAACTTGACATTGTCTTCGATCCACTTACGACGTGGTTCTACTTTATCTCCCATGAGGACATTGACACGACGTTCTGCGCGTGCTAAGTCTTCAATCGTGACACGAATGAGAGTTCGAGTTTCTGGATTCATGGTTGTCTCCCAGAGTTGGTCCGCATTCATCTCACCAAGCCCCTTGTAGCGTTGGAGGGTAGCTCCTTTGCCAAACTGCTTACGGAGTTCTTCCAGTTCTCCGTCTGTCCAAGCATAAGCCACTTCTTCTTTCTTGCCTTTACCTTTTGACATCTTGTAAAGAGGCGGAAGGGCAATATAGACATGTCCAGCTTCGACTAGCGGACGCATGTAACGGTAAAAGAAGGTCAAGAGAAGAGTTTGGATGTGGGCACCATCAGTATCCGCATCGGTCATGATAATGATTTTGTCATAGTTAGCATCTTCAAGGGAGAAATCTGCCCCAACGCCAGCACCGATGGTATAAATCATGGTGTTGATTTCTTCATTTTTGAGAATATCTGCCATCTTGGCCTTGGCTGTATTGATGACCTTACCACGAAGGGGCAAGATTGCCTGGAACTTGCGGTCACGGCCTTGTTTGGCAGAACCACCGGCAGAGTCCCCCTCGACTAGATAGAGCTCGTTCTTAGCTGGATTCTTAGACTGGGCTGGGGTCAATTTCCCAGACAGCAATCCCTTGTCTTTCTTGTTCTTTTTACCATTTCGGCTTTCATCACGCGCCTTGCGAGCTGCCTCGCGCGCATCACGGGCCTTGATAGCCTTGCGAATAAGGTTAGAAGCTAGTTCCCCATTTTCCATGAGGAAGAAGGTCAACTTATCCGCCACAATCCCATCCACAACAGGACGGGCTAGAGGGCTTCCTAGCTTATCCTTGGTCTGACCCTCAAACTGCAAATGTTCCTCAGGGACTAGAATAGAGAGGACAGCCGCTAGCCCCTCACGATAGTCTGACCCTTCAAGGTTTTTATCTTTTTCCTTGAGAAGCCCCGTCTTACGCGCGTAGTCGTTCATAACCTTGGTAATGGCAGACTTGAGCCCAGTCTCGTGCGTTCCACCGTCCTTGGTGCGAACGTTATTGACAAAGGACAAGATATTATCTGAAAAACCATCGTTGTACTGGAGGGCTACTTCCACTTGGAAACCATTGTCTTCCCCTTCAAAGTAAAGGACTGGCGTCAAGGTTTCCTTGTCTTCGTTCAGATAAGAAACAAAGTCTTGTACCCCATTCTCATAGTGGAATTCAATCGCTTCATCTGTTCGTTTGTCCGTCAGAGATAAGGTCACATTTTTTAAGAGAAAAGCTGATTCATTGAGGCGCTCTGAAATGGTATTGTACTTGAAGTCTATTGTAGAAAAGATGGTCGCATCAGGCATAAATGTAACCTTGGTACCTGTTTTAGACTTGGGCGCTGTACCGATTTTCTTCAGAGTCGTGACAGGTTTTCCACCATTTTCAAAACGTTGCTTGTAAACTGCACCATCACGGGTGATTTCAACTTCTAGCCAGCTAGAAAGAGCGTTAACAACGGAAGAACCCACTCCGTGGAGACCACCAGATGTCTTGTAGCCACCCTGACCGAATTTCCCTCCGGCGTGTAGAATGGTAAAGATAACCTCAACAGTTGGAATTCCCATAGCGTGCATCCCCGTCGGCATCCCACGACCATGGTCTTGCACAGTCAAACTGCCATCTTTATTGATAGTCACATCAATACGGTCACCAAATCCAGACAAGGCTTCATCGACTGCATTGTCGACAATTTCCCAGACTAGATGGTGGAGACCAGCACCATCGGTCGATCCGATATACATCCCCGGACGTTTACGGACCGCATCCAACCCTTCTAGCACCTGAATGGCGTCATCATTATAATTGTTAATATTGATTTCCTTTTTTGACACAAGGAACCTCCTATTCGTTCATCTTTACTATTCTACAGGTTTTCCAAGGATTTTGCAAAATTTTTCTTTCTCCGCTGTGACAATTTCAGAAGAGATTCTCTGCCTTTCTTCTCCATTTCATGATATAATAGGAGTATGATTACAATAGTTTTATTAATCCTAGCCTATCTGCTGGGTTCAATTCCGTCTGGTCTCTGGATTGGACAAGTATTCTTTCAAATCAATCTGCGAGAGCATGGTTCTGGTAACACAGGAACAACCAATACCTTCCGCATTTTAGGTAAGAAAGCAGGTATGGCGACCTTTGTGATTGACTTTTTCAAAGGAACTCTAGCAACGCTTCTTCCGATTATTTTTCATCTACAAGGCGTTTCGCCCCTCATCTTTGGACTTTTGGCTGTTATTGGTCATACCTTCCCTATCTTTGCAGGATTTAAGGGAGGCAAGGCTGTCGCAACCAGTGCGGGAGTGATTTTCGGATTTGCGCCTGTCTTCTGTCTCTACCTAGCAGTTGTTTTCTTTGGAACCCTCTATCTTGGTAGTATGATTTCACTGTCTAGTGTCACAGCATCTGTCGCGGCTGTCATCGGAGTTCTACTCTTTCCACTTTTTGGTTTTATCCTGAGCAACTATGATCCTCTATTCATCACTATTATCCTAGCACTGGCTAGTTTGATTATCATTCGTCATAAGGACAACATCGCTCGTATCAAAAATAAAGCTGAAAATCTTGTCCCTTGGGGATTGAACCTAACCAACCAACATCCTAAAAAATAAAACGCCAGTTCATTCTGAACTGACGTTTTTTGTATGCTTATTTTGATTTGATATAGTTAATACCATCTGCTTTTGGTGCAACTGCTTTTCCAAAGAAGGCTGCCAAGACAAGAATTGTCAAAACATAAGGTGCGATTTGAAGATAAACCGCAGGCACTCCTTGTAGGAATGGCAATTGAGAGCCGATAACAGCCAAACTTTGTGAAAGTCCAAAGAAGAGACTAGATAGCATGGCTCCGATTGGATTCCATTTTCCGAAGATCATTGCAGCAAGGGCGATAAACCCAGGTCCAACAATAGTTGTCACTGAGAAGTTAACTGAGATGGATTGAGCATAAATCGCTCCGCCAATTCCACCTAGGAAACCGGAAATAATAACCCCTAAATATCTCATTTTATATACATTGATTCCCAACGTGTCCGCTGCTTGAGGATGTTCACCAACAGAGCGGAGACGAAGACCAAAGCGCGTTTTGAAGAGAATAAACCAAGCAAGGAACGAGAAGGCAATCGCGATATAACCTAGCAAACTAGTTGACTTGAAGAAGATATCACCAATCACTGGGATATTTGCCAAGACTGGGAAATCAAAGCGTCCAAAAGTCTGACTTAGGTTGTCGGTTTGTCCTTTGTTATAAAGAACTTTAACCAAGAAAACAGCCAAGGCAGGTGCCATCAAGTTCAATACCGTACCGCTGACAACATGGTCTGCACGGAAATGAACCGTCGCTGCTGCGTGGATAATAGAGAAGAGGCCACCAACCAATCCTGCAACTATCAAAGATAGCCATGGAGTTGCTGCTCCAAACTGTTCTGCAAATTCAAGGTTAAAGACAACTCCAGAAAAGGCACCCATAACCATAATTCCTTCAAGCCCGACGTTTACGACACCACCACGTTCAGAGAAAACGCCACCGATACTTGTAAAGATGAGGGGAGCTGAGTAAATCAGCATAGAAGACACCAAGAGGGTGAGCAAGGTTGTAATAGACATCTTTACTTACCTCCTTTAACTTGTTTTTTCGATTTGACAAAGCGTTCGATAAGATAATGAACACTGACAAAGAAGATAATAGAAGCTGTTACAATGCTGACAAGCTCAGACGGTACCTGCGCCGCATTCATACCAGGGGCTCCAACTTGGAGAACACCAAATAGGAAGGCTGCAAAGAGAATACCAATTGGTGAATTTGCCGCAAGCAGACTAACCGCCATCCCGTTAAATCCAACAGCCAATGACGCCCCTTGAACATAGACGTTCTGGAAGGTTCCAAGTCCTTCAACAGCACCACCAAGACCAGCCAAGGCACCTGATATAATCATTGATAGGATAATAGTCCGTTTGGCAGAAATACCAGCGTATTCTGATGCATGTGGATTAAGACCAACTGCACGAATTTCAAAACCAAGAGTTGTTTTCTTGAGCAAGAACCAAATAACTGCAACGGCAATGATGGCAAAGAAAATACCGATATTCATCCGCGAATTACCAGTCAACTCAGCTAACCAAGGTGTCTGGTAGGTTGCATTAGCCCCAACACGAATGGTCGAATCTGTACTTTGCATAAAGTCTTTAGGGAAGGCATGGATAAAGGCATTTCCTACATACAAGACGATGTAGTTCATCATGATAGTTACGATAACCTCTGACGTCCCTAGATAGGCTCTAAGAATACCCGGAATCGCTCCTACAATCCCACCAGCAATCAAGGCAATCACGATAGTCGCTAGAATCATCAAAGGACGTGGCATATCTGGATGCGACAAGGCAAACCAACCACTGAGAATCCAACCTGCCAAAGCCTGACCAGGAAGCCCAACGTTAAAGAAACCGGCGCGACTGGCAACAGCAAAACCAAGACCAATCAGGATTAGAGGCCCCATAGCACGGAAGATTTCACCAATCCCACGCAGACTACCAAAGGCTGTATAGAACAATTCTTCGTAGCCCCAAATAGCATCATAACCGAAGATCCACATGACAATGGCTCCGAGTAAAATTCCTAGGAATACAGAAATCAAGGGAACCGAAATTTGTTGTAATTTTTTAGACATCACTCTTCTCCTTTCCCAAGTTTCCACCAGCCATCAAGACACCAAGCTCTTGTTTATTGGTTGTTTCTGGTGATACAATACCTTGAATCTTACCATCATGGATAACAGCAATACGGTCTGAGACGTTTAAAATCTCATCCAATTCAAAGCTGACAACAAGGACAGCCTTACCATTATCACGCTCTTCAATCAAGCGTTTGTGGATATATTCAATAGCACCGACATCCAACCCACGAGTTGGCTGGCTGACGATAAGGAGATCAGGATCTCGATCAATTTCACGAGCAATAATTGCTTTTTGTTGATTTCCTCCTGAAAGTGCAGCTGCTGGAACAAACTCACTAGCAGCACGAACATCAAACTCTTCCATTAACTTTTTAGCATAAGAAGTAATATTTGAATAGTTCAAAATTCCATTTTTACTATGTGGTTCTTTGTAGTAGGTTTGAAGGGCAATATTTTCAGAAATCATCATTTCCAAAATCAAACCATCACGGTGACGGTCTTCTGGAACGTGCCCCACACTCAACTCTGTAATCTGACGTGGGTGCAAGCCTACAATTGAATCTCCTTTTAGCTCAATGCTTCCAGATTCAACCTTGCGAAGACCTGTGATGGCTTGAATCAGTTCAGACTGACCATTTCCATCAATCCCCGCAATACCAACAATCTCTCCAGCACGAACATCCAAGGACAGATTTTTCACAGCTGGGACACCGCGGTTTTCATTGACCACCAAGTCTTTAATAGACAAGACAACTTCTTTTGGTTGAGAGACTTGCTTCTCTGTTTTAAAGGAAACAGAACGACCTACCATCATTTCTGCCAAATCAGCATTGGTAGCCCCTGCAATTTCGACGGTTTCAATTGATTTCCCACGACGGATAACTGTAACGCGGTCAGAAACTGCGCGAATCTCATCCAACTTGTGGGTGATCAAGATAATTGATTTTCCTTCTTTGACAAGATTTTTCATAATAGCCATCAACTCATCAATTTCTGATGGAGTCAAAACCGCCGTTGGTTCGTCAAAGATAAGGATATCAGCCCCTCGATAAAGGGTTTTTAAAATTTCTACACGTTGTTGGGCTCCAACTGAGATATCTGCTACCTTGGCAGAAGGGTCAACAGCTAAGCCATAACGTTCAGAAAGAGCCTTGATTTCTTTGCTAGCTCCAGCGATATCTAGCACACCATTTTTAGTCAATTCACTACCTAAAATGATGTTTTCAGCCACTGTGAAGGCTTCTACCAACATAAAGTGCTGGTGAACCATTCCGATTCCCAAGCTAGCTGCTTTAGATGGTGAGTCGAGGTTGACAACTTGACCGTTGACCACAATTTCACCACTGGTTGGTTCAAGAAGCCCTGCTAACATATTCATGAGCGTGGACTTTCCAGCCCCATTTTCTCCTAAAAGTGCATGAATTTCACCTTTTCGTAGGTTCAGGTTGATTTTGTCGTTGGCAACAAATTCACCAAACACCTTGGTAATATCACACATCTCAATGACATTTTCGTGTGCCATGTGCTCTTCCTTTCAGAGTCTTATTTTATTTCAATAAAACTTGCTAATTTGTCTAGTAGCAAGCTTTACTGAGACAAAATGACTTTGTCTCAACTCTTAAAAAAGCGGCCGAGGGCCGCTTCCTAAGAAATGACTTCCATCCATTATTTTTCAGGAACTTTTACGCTTCCATCAAGGATTTTAGCTTTAGCATCTTCGACAGCTTTTTTACCTTCTTCTGAAAGGTTTGTTACTGCCAAGTCAACCCCTTTATCTTTCAATGAGTAAACGATCACTTGACCGCCAGGGAATTCACCTTTTTCTGCCTTGTTAGAGATATCTTTTACAGTTGTACCAACTTGTTTCAAAGTAGATACAAGAACGAAGTTTGATTCTTTGCCATCTTTAGAAGTGTACTTACCTTCTGCTACTTGGTCACGGTCAACACCGATAACCCAAACTTTTTCACTTTCAGAACGGCTTTCATTGAGTGATTTTGCTTCTGCAAAGACACCAGCACCTGTTCCACCTGCTGCTTGATAAACAACGTCTGCACCAGCTGCGTATTGTGCTGCTGCAATTGTTTTACCTTTAGCAGCATCACCAAATGAACCAGCATAGTCAACTTGTACTTTGATAGATGGATCTACTGACTCAACACCAGCCTTAAATCCAGCAGCGAAACGTGAGATAACTTCAGACTCAATACCACCTACAAAACCAACTTGTTTTGTTTTAGTTGTTTTAGCCGCTGCAACACCCGCAAGGTAAGCAGCTTCGTTATCAGCAAATGTTACGCTAGCAACATTCTTTTGATCTTTAATTACATCATCAATCAAGACATAGTTGATGTCAGAGTGGTCTTTTGCTGCTTCTTCAACCGCATTGTGAAGGGCAAAACCAACACCGAAGATTAGGTTGTAGCTTCCAGCAGCTTGTTGCAAGTTGTTAGCATAGTCAGCTTCACTTGTTGATTGGAAGTAAGTGAAACCTTTATCTTTTGAAAGATTGTGTTCTTTACCCCAGTCTTGCAAACCTTCCCAAGCTGATTGGTTGAATGATTTGTCATCAACACCACCAGTATCAGTGACGATTGCTGCTTTTGTCTTCACATCAGAAGATGAAGCTGCGTTACGAGAAGAGCGGTTACCACATGCAGCAAGTCCAACTGCTGCCACTGCAACTAGACCAAGGCCTAGCCATTGTTTCTTGTTCATTACTGAACCTCCTAAATAAGATGTGCAACGATGTTGCAAGTATGGATTGGTTGGTCACAAGGACCGTGCCACTCAGAGAGCGACTCAGACTAGTTTAAGTCCGTAAAAGAGTATGGAAGTAATTCCCCGACCGTCATCTCGACCGTCGATTTATCTTTTGCGACTAAAGTCACTTTTAGATCTTGTTCAAAAAATTCAGCCATCACTTGGCGACAAGCACCACATGGTGAAATTGGTTTTTCAGTCTGACCATAGACAATCAATTCTGAAAACTCTCTTTGTCCTTCGGACACTGCTTTAAAAATCGCTGTACGTTCTCCACAGTTGGTCAAAGAATAACTAGCATTCTCGATATTGACACCAGTATAAATACTACCATCTTTCGCCACTAGAACAGCTCCAACTGGAAAGTGAGAATAGGGCACATAGGCATTCTTACTGCTTTCAATTGCTAGTTCAATCAACTCAGTAGTCACCATCTGCCAGTTCTCCTTTTAAAATGGCTACCCCAGCTGACGTTCCGATACGGGTCGCCCCTGCTTCCACAAAGGAAAGAGCATCTGCATAAGAACGAGCTCCACCAGCAGCCTTGACTCCCATATCAGGTCCAACAGTTTCACGCATTAATGTAACATCTTCTACCGTAGCACCACCAGTTGAAAAGCCAGTTGAAGTTTTTACGAAGTCAGCTCCCGCTTTTTGGGACAATTGGCAAGCCAAAACTTTTTCTTGGTCTGTCAGAAGGCAAGCTTCAATAATGACTTTCACTAACTTGTCACCACTTGCTTCTACTACTGCGCGAATATCTGACTCAACTAAGGCTAAATTACCTGATTTGAGAGCTCCAACATTGATCACCATATCAATCTCATCTGCACCATTTTGGATAACTTCTTTTGTTTCAAATGCTTTCACAGCTGAAGTTGTTGCTCCCAAAGGGAAACCTACTACTGTGCAGACCTTGACATCTGTGCCTTCAAGCCCTTTTTTAGCATGTTCAACCCAGGTTGGATTAACGCAAACACTGGCAAAATCATACTCTCTAGCCTCAGACAACAAACAATCAATTTGATTTTCTGTTGTATCTTGTTTTAAAAGCGTATGATCGATATATTTATTTAATTTCATATTCGGATTCTCCTGCGGTTTATGAGATTATTTCTATAATTTCTCGTAAACTTTGCACGCTATCATTTATTTTAACATATTTTTGAAAATCTGTAACTAGCTGAGGAGAAATTTTTCCATTTGTGTATACTTTTGCAACAATTTCTCCCTTTTGAACGGAATCTCCAACTTTCTTTTCAAAAACAATTCCTGTTTCATAGTCCAAGGCATCAGACTTAACTGCACGGCCTGCCCCCAGTCTCATAGCATAAAGCCCAAATTCCATAGCTGGAAGAGCTGAAATGACACCCGTTTCCTGAGCAGGGATTTCCACCACATGGGCAACATTTACAGGACGATAGAGGTCTTCCAAGTCTCCACCTTGGGCTTGGACCATCTCCTCAAACTTATCCAGTGCCTTACCATTCTCAAGATGTTGGCGAACTTCTTCAACTGTCTTGTTAACATTTGCCAGGCCAAGCATAATTTGAGCCAATTCGCAGATAAAGTGGGTAATATCCTGACGGCCTTGATCTTGTAAAATCTCCAATGCCTCAAGGATTTCAAGGCGATTTCCAATCGCTCGTCCCAAGGGCTGACTCATATCCGTAATGACTGCTACCGTTTTTCTACCAACTGCCTTACCAAGTTCCACCATGGTTTGAGCCAATTCACGTGCCTCATCAACCGTCTTCATGAAGGCACCCTCACCGACAGTCACATCTAGCAAAATAGCATCCGCCCCTGCCGCAATTTTCTTGCTCATCACCGAACTCGCAATCAAAGGAATCGTGTCGACAGTTGCAGTCACATCACGAAGGGCGTAGAGAAGCTTATCCGCTTTGACCAGCTGGTCTGATTGCCCAATGACAGATACACCAATATCCTGAACCTGATGAATGAAATCCTCTTGACTACGCTCTACTTGATAGCCCTTAATGGACTCCAATTTATCAATTGTCCCACCAGTATGGCCGAGACCACGACCACTCATTTTCGCGACTGGAACTCCAAAACTCGCTACTAAAGGAGCTAAAATCAAGGTTACCTTATCACCAACACCACCCGTAGAATGCTTGTCAACCTTAACCCCATCAATAGCAGATAAATCAAACTCTTGCCCTGTCTGAACCATTTTCATGGTCAAATCAGATATTTCTCGAGTCGTCATTCCTTTAAAATAAACAGCCATAGCAAAAGCAGACATCTGATAATCAGGAACAGTTCCTGACACATAGCCTTCAACTAACCATTCAATTTCACTCGAAGTTAATTCTTGACCATCTCGTTTCTTTTGGATTAAATCAACTGCTCTCATTCTTTCACACTTCTAAGGATATAGTATCCCTTATCTTTTTTGACGATTTCACAATTGCCAAACACATCTTCCATCTTAGACTTAGCACTTGGAGCCCCTTGTTTCTTCTGGATAACGATTGTTAAATCTCCACCAGTTTCCAAAAAATCTTTACTTTTCTCAATAATTTCATGAACCACTTGCTTGCCCGCACGGATAGGAGGATTAGAAATGACATGGTCAAATTTCCCTTTAACTTGTTCATAGATGTTAGACTGGAAAATCGTCGTTTCTACTTTATTTCGTTCAGCATTTTGTCGTGCCAAATCCAAGGCACGATTGTTGATGTCGACCATGGTCGCCTGAACTCCATAAGCCTTAGCTAAGGACAAGCCCAAAGGTCCGTAACCACAGCCTACATCAAGGACAGTTTCTCCTTGGTTGACCTCAAGACACTTGAGCAAGAATTGACTTCCAAAATCAATCATTTTCTTGCTAAAAACACCCGCATCCGTTAAAAAGGTCATTTTTTGTCCCAACAATTCTACTCGCAACTCATGAATATCGTGAGTAGCGTCAGGATTTTCTGCATAATACATTTTACTCATGAAACTATTTTACCATAATTTAACGAAATATTAAATCGTTTCCAAGTAATTTGACAATACGATCTAGTTTGTCATTATTTTTCTAATCGAAAGAAACTTTTTCTATCAGATACTAGATGTTTTTAATCCCAAAATATGCTATACTAAGATATCGAATCAGAAAGACAAACTTATGACCAACGAATTTTTACATTTTGAAAAAATCAGCCGCCAGACTTGGCAATCGTTACATCGAAAAACAACACCTCCTTTGACAGAAGAGGAATTAGAATCCATCAAGAGTTTTAATGACCAGATTAGCTTGCAGGATGTTACCGATGTCTATCTTCCTCTAGCCCATCTCATCCAGATTTACAAGCGTACCAAGGATGATTTGGCCTTTTCAAAAGGGATTTTCCTTCAACGTGAAAGCAAATCTCAGCCTTTTATCATTGGGGTTTCTGGGAGTGTTGCCGTTGGAAAATCCACAACCAGTCGCCTACTTCAAATCCTACTGTCCCGTACGCTTACAGATGCTAGGGTTGAGTTGGTAACGACTGACGGCTTTCTCTATCCCAACCAGACCTTGATTGAACAAGGGATTCTAAATCGTAAGGGATTTCCTGAAAGCTATGATATGGAAGCCCTTCTCAACTTCTTGGACCGCATCAAAAATGGACAAGATGTAGATATTCCTGTCTATTCTCATGAAGTCTACGACATCGTCCCTGAGGAAAAGCAAAGCGTCAAAGCTGCTGATTTTGTCATTGTTGAGGGAATAAATGTCTTTCAAAATCCACAAAACGAGCGTCTCTACATTACTGACTTCTTTGACTTTTCCATCTATGTTGATGCTGCAGTAGATGACATCGAGAGTTGGTATCTAGACCGTTTCTTGAAAATGCTGAGCCTGGCCCAAAACGACCCTGATAGCTACTATTATCGTTTTACACAAATGCCGATTGGGGAAGTGGAATCTTTTGCCCATCAGGTCTGGACCAGTATCAATCTCACAAATCTACAAAATTATATTGAACCAACTAGAAATCGTGCTGAAGTGATTCTTCATAAAACAAAGAACCATGAAATCGATGAAATTTACTTAAAAAAATAATTTTCCCTTGTCAAAACGTAAGTTTTCAGATATAATGGTATAGTTAGTAAATATGGAGGTAAGAACATTGGCAAACATTAAATCAGCTATCAAACGCGCTGAATTGAACGTTAAACAAAACGAAAAGAACTCAGCTCAAAAATCAGCTATGCGTACTGCTATCAAAGCTTTCGAAGCAAACCCATCTGAAGAACTTTTCCGTGCTGCTAGCTCAGCTATCGATAAAGCAGAAACTAAAGGTTTGATTCACAAAAACAAAGCAAGCCGCGACAAAGCTCGTCTTTCAGCTAAACTTGCTAAATAAGAAACAGTCCATAGAGGCTGTTTTTTTGTCTCCAAATAGGAAAAGGTAGAAAATGAAAATCGCAGTTATCGGATATTCTGGTGCTGGTAAGTCAACTCTAGCAGAAAACTTATCTAACTACTACTCCATTCCAAAACTTCACATGGACACACTCCAATTTCAACCTGGTTGGCAAGACAGCGACCGCGAATGGATGTTGAGCGAGATGAAAAATTTTCTCACCAAGCATGAAGCTTGGGTCATCGATGGTAATTATTCTTGGTGCTATTACGAAGAAAGAATGCAGGAAGCTGATCAAATCATCTTTCTCAATTTTTCACCATGGACTTGTCTATTTCGGGCTTTTAAACGTTATATCAAATACCGAGGCAAGGTTAGAGAAAGTATGGCAGCTGGTTGTCAAGAACAATTTAATTGGAAGTTTATTCGATGGATTCTTTGGGACGGACGGAGCAAATCCGCTAAGGAACGCTACAAGTGGGTTCAAGAAACCTATCCAGATAAAGTTGTCATCCTCAGATCACAAAAGGAGATAGACCACTTCTTAGAAAATCTCGCACATAACAAGAAAAACCAACGTGGATAACGTTGGTCTTTTACTTTTACCCAATCACACTTCCATTTGGTACAGCTGAATCAACTGTGAGAAGGGTTAATTTTCCATCATGTTCAGCTGATAGGATCATACCTTGACTGACATATTTCTTCATCATCTTACGAGGTTTGAGATTGGCAACGATTTGAACTTTCTTGCCGACCAATTCTTGTTCGTTTGGATAGTACTTAGCAATCCCTGAGAGAATTTGACGGTCTTCACCATCACCAGCATCCAAGCGGAATTGAAGCAACTTATCAGAGCCTTCTACTTTAGACACTTCTTTGACTTCTGCGACACGGATTTCGACCTTGTCAAAGTCTTCAAATTTGATTTCTTCCTTGTTTAGTTTGAGTTCAACTTCGTCTGGGTTCCACTCTTTTTCGACTGCTGGTTTGTTACCTTCCATTTGTTCCTTGATATAGGCGATTTCTTCTTCCATATCCAGACGTGGGAAGATTGGTGTTCCTTTGGCAACTACAGTCACATCTTCTGGGAAGTCAGCCAAGCTCAAGTTTTCAAGGCTTGCTACTTCTTCCAAGCCAAGTTGATTCAAGACTGCACGACTGGTTTCCATCATAAATGGCTCAATCAAGTGTGCTACGACACGAAGACTGGCTGCCAAGTGGCTCATAACACTTGCTAATTGGTCACGGAGAGCTTCATCCTTGGCCAAGACCCATGGAGCTGTCTCGTCGATGTATTTGTTGGTACGAGAGATAAGGGTCCAGACCGCTTCAAGCGCACGCGGGTAGTCAACTGCTTCCATGTAGGTGTGGTAGTCGGCGATTGATTCAGCAGCTACTTGAGCAAGAGCATTGTCAAACTCTGTTACACCCTCTACATAGGCAGGGACTTCCCCATCAAAATACTTGTTAATCATAGAAACAGTACGGTTGAGGAGGTTCCCAAGATCATTAGCCAATTCGTAGTTGATACGGCCTACATAGTCTTCAGGAGTGAAGGTTCCGTCTGAACCAACTGGAAGGCTCCGCATGAGGTAGTATCGAAGTGGATCTAGACCATAACGTTCTACCAACATTTCAGGGTAAACGACATTCCCTTTAGATTTAGACATTTTGCCGTCTTTCATGACGAACCAACCGTGAGCAATCAAACGATCTGGCAATTTGATATCTAACATCATAAGAAGGATTGGCCAGTAGATTGAGTGGAATCGAAGGATGTCTTTTCCTACCATGTGGAAGACTGTTCCATTCCAGAACTTGTCAAAGTTACCATGTTCGTCTTGACCGTAACCAAGTGCTGTCGCATAGTTAAGAAGGGCATCAATCCAAACATAGACAACGTGTTTTGGATTAGATGGCACTGGCACACCCCATGTAAAGGTTGTACGAGAAACTGCCAAATCCTCTAAACCTGGCTCGATGAAGTTGCGAAGCATTTCATTCAGACGACCATCTGGAGTGATAAATTCAGGATGGGACTTAAAAAATTCGACCAAACGATCTTGGTATTTGCTAAGGCGAAGGAAGTATGATTCTTCAGATACCCATTCAACCTCGTGACCTGATGGAGCAATACCACCAGTTACATTTCCAGATTCGTCACGGAAAACTTCTGCAAGCTGGCTTTCTGTAAAGAACTCCTCATCTGAGACTGAATACCAACCAGAGTATTCACCCAAATAGATGTCATCTTGAGCAAGCAAGCGCTCAAATACTTGAGCCACCACTTTTTCATGGTAATCATCCGTTGTACGGATAAATTTATCGTATGAGATATCTAGTAATTGCCAGAGTTCTTTAACTCCAACTGCCATTCCATCAACATAGGCTTGTGGTGTAATGCCAGCTTCTTCTGCTTTTTGTTGAATCTTTTGACCATGCTCATCAAGACCTGTCAAATAAAAGACATCGTAGCCCATCAGGCGTTTGTAACGTGCTAGGACATCACATGCGATAGTTGTGTAGGCAGAACCGATATGAAGTTTACCAGATGGATAGTAAATCGGCGTTGTAATATAAAAATTCTTTTCAGACATAATTTTTCCTTTCCAGGCAAATGAAACCTGTTTTTCTAACACTTCATTATATCACATTTTTAAGGATTTTCGATAGGGAAATCTATACAAAAACAAGATAGACAAGTGTCCATCTTGTTGATCTTATTCATAACGAAGGGCTTCAATTGGATCAAGTTTCGATGCCTTGTTAGCTGGCAAGACTCCAAAAATCATACCAACACTAGCCGAAACTGCAAGACTAAATAGGGCAACTGGGATTGATACTCCTACTTCTATACCCGCAATCAAACCTTGTAAAAGTAGGCCAGCTATAGCGGTTAAGCCTGTCGCAATGGTTAGACCAATAACTCCCCCAAGCAAGGTCAAAATCATGGATTCAATCAAAAACTGGATTAAAATATTAGCACGTGTTGCACCCAAGGCCTTACGGAGACCAATCTCACGAGTACGCTCTGTCACCGAAACCAGCATGATGTTCATAACACCAGTCCCGCCAACAAAGAGAGAAATTCCTGCAATGGCACTAATAATCGTCGTCATAAATCCAAAAAGCTGTTGTACTTCTTGGAAGGCTTCCGTCGCATCTGCCACCTGATACTCCCCTTGCTGAAGACCAGCAATCTCGGTCAATTTTCTAGCTAATTCTGGTCCCACTGTTGGTGTCAAACTGGTATCATTGACACGGAAGACAATATTAGAAATTTCATCCATATTGAAGTTATTGGCAAGAGAAATATTAGTTGTAATCGGAAGTCCACCAATACCAAAAGTCTTGGCAGCCTTGGCCTCATCGCTAGTATAGACACCAATGACACGATAACTAAAGCCACCAACATCTATAATCTGGTTAACCGCTTCTTGAGCTGACCCAAACAGACTATTAGCAAGTTCTTTGTCTAGTAAAATGACACTGGCCACATCTTTATAATCCTGAGCTATAAGACTTCGTCCTGCAACAATTTCATTTTCAACTGCCTTCATGTAAGTAATATTTCCACCTGTCAAGCTAGCACGCTCAACTTTTTTATCCTTATAAGACAAGGTGGTATTTGTTGAGTTGGTTACATAGTAACTATCTACCCCCTTCAGTTTGGCCGCCTCCCTGACCCAGGATTCTTGCGGTTTTGGTGGTTCCACAGGAACTTCCTCTTCTTTCCCAGAAACTGTCAAAGCTGATTGTTTTTGGGTAAAAGAACCGTCTTTACTTTTAATGGGTGAGAAAAAGACATGGATATTCTTCTGTGACTTGGTCATATTTTTATTAACCTGACGAGACATGGAATCCCCCAGAGCCATAATCACAACAACTGATGAAACACCAATGATAATCCCAATCATAGTGAGAAAAGAGCGCATCTTGTGGGCCATGATAGATGAAAAGGCAAATTTCAGATTCTGCATCTTAGTTTTCCTCCTTTTCTAGCTGAGCACTATCAGATGAAATAACTCCATCTCGAATAACAATCTGGCGTTTGGCATAAGCAGCGATTTCAGGCTCATGCGTTACCATGATAATGGTTTTTCCTTCTTTATTCAGTTCAACCAATAATTGCATGATTTGGTTACCTGTTTTGGTATCCAAGGCTCCTGTCGGTTCGTCCGCTAGGATAATAGAAGGATTGTTTACTAAGGCACGCGCGATGGCTACACGTTGCTTTTGACCACCAGATAATTCAGAAGGCAAATGGTGACTACGTTCTGTCAATTCAACCTTATCAAGATATTCCTCAGCTAACTTGCGCCGTTTTGAAGCCGAAACTCCTGCATAAATCAAGGGTAATTCTACATTTTGCAGAGCATTAAGTTTGGATAGAAGAAAGAACTGCTGAAAAACAAATCCGATTTGTTGATTGCGAACCTTGGCTAGTTGTTTTTCACCAAGGCCAGCCACTTCTTGGCCTTCAAGATAATATTCTCCACTGGTTGGTGTATCCAACATCCCAATCGTATTCATGAGAGTAGACTTACCAGAACCAGATGGTCCCATAATGGCAACAAACTCACCCTCATTCACTTCTAGATTGATATTTTTGAGTACCTGCAGTTCTTGGTCACCATTACGGTAACTTCTGCAGATATTTTTTAGACTAATTAGTTGCTTCATCAGCCTTCACCTCTTTTCCTTCCTCTAGAGAAGACGTTGGGTTACTGATGACCTTGACTCCATTTGTCAGACCTGAAGTGATTTCTTGGTTGTCTGCATCAGCATTACCCAAACCAACTTCCACTTTCTTGGCCTTTTTCTGCTCGTCAAGTACCCAGACATAGTTCTTATCATTTTCAATCACAACACTTGTTAAAGGGACCAGAATAGCTTTAGTCTTGTTCTTCACCTCAACACTTACAGAAAATCCTTGTTTCAAGTCACCGATTTCACTTGTAACATCAATAGTATATGGATATTTAGAGCCAGAATTACCAGCTGCTGCGGCAGCCGCTGTACTCGCTACTTCGCCGTTGTTTTTAGGGTAGTCAGAGATATAGCTAATTTTACCAGTCCAGCTCTTATCTTGGTAAACTTTAGAAGTAAAGGTTACTTCTTGACCTACAGCTAAGTTGGCAAGATTATATTCAGACAATTCCCCCTTAACTTGCAAGTTTTCATTACTTACGACATGCACTACCACCTGGCTAGCTCCTGTTGGAGATTTTGAAACATTGCGGTTGACTTCGACTACAGTTCCCTCTAGGGTACTGAGAACAGTCGTTGCATCCAACTGACTTTGAGCCTTGCTTAATTGCGCTGCTGCATCTGCACGGGCATCACGAGCATCACCCAGTTGTGCATCAATAGATGAAACTGAATTTCCTGAGACTGGAGCTGGAGCTTGCACTGCAGCACCTTCTCCTCCTGCTGGCGCTGGTAACTGTGGAGCGGGAGCTGAAGCGGCTTCATTTCGTGCTTGATTGAGTTCGTTGATATGACGATCTGCCTTAGCTACTGCTCGACTAGCTGAATCATAGGCAGCCTGGGCTTCTGAACTACTATACTTGACTAAAGCCTGCCCTTCGCTGACCTTATCACCCACAGAAACAAGAATTTCATCTAAATCTCCCTTACTAGCATCAAAATAAACATATTGTTCATTTTTTGCTGTTACTGTCCCTGACAATAAGACAGAAGATGCCACGCTTCCTTCTTTAGCAACAACAAGATGAGTAGCCTCATCTTTTACAGCGGTCTGAGATGGTTGTCTAAAGAGCAAAATCCCCCCAGCCCCCAATACAACTACACTTGCCGCACCAATTGCTGCATATAATTGCCACTTTTTAGCTTTACGATTTTTTTTCATAATGAAACTCCTTTTTTGATTTACAGTCCTTAACAATATTATACAAAAATTACCAATTCGATACAATAACATTTCAGAACGAAATAATGACATTTCAAGATTCAATTATTGTTCGGAAATCATTTTCTATTATTGTACTAGTTATATAATACACTTTATTTTTCTTTTTAGCAAGCATTTTTCTTAATTTTTTTAAACGTAGCAGATTTTTGCAATCAATTCAAAAAAAAGATAGAATATGACTATCAAAAAATGACACTCTACTATTTAAAAGAGTATAAAGGAGTTTTAAATGAGAGAATATGATATCATTGCTATCGGTGGAGGTAGTGGAGGAATTGCTACCATGAACCGTGCTGGTGAACACGGAGCTAAAGCAGCCGTTATTGAGGAAAAGAAATTAGGTGGAACCTGTGTCAATGTCGGTTGTGTTCCTAAAAAAATCATGTGGTACGGAGCGCAAATCGCTGAGACTTTCCATCAATTTGGAGAAGACTACGGCTTTAAGACTACTGATCTTAACTTTGACTTTGCTACTCTACGTCGCAATCGTGAAGCCTATATCGATCGAGCTCGTTCTTCTTATGATGGCAGTTTTAAACGCAACGGAGTAGACTTGATTGAAGGCCATGCTGAATTTGTAGATTCTCATACTGTTAGCGTAAATGGTGAACTGATTCGTGCTAAACATATCGTGATTGCTACTGGTGCCCATCCAAGTATTCCAAACATTCCTGGTGCTGAACTAGGTGGCTCTTCTGATGATGTATTTGCCTGGGAAGAACTTCCAGAGTCAGTTGCAATTCTAGGTGCTGGTTATATCGCCGTTGAATTGGCTGGCGTACTCCACACTTTCGGTGTCAAGACAGACCTCTTTGTTCGTCGCGATCGCCCTTTACGTGGTTTTGATTCTTACATCGTTGAAGGTTTGGTTAAGGAAATGGAAAGAACAAACTTACCACTTCATACTCACAAAGTCCCTGTCAAGTTAGAAAAAACTGCTGAAGGCATTACCATTCATTTTGAAGATGGTACTAGTCACACAGCTAGCCAAGTTATCTGGGCTACAGGTCGACGTCCAAACGTTAAGGGCTTGCAACTTGAAAAAGCTGGAGTAACTCTGAACGAACGTGGCTTTATCCAAGTAGATGAATACCAAAATACTGTTGTTGAGGGAATCTACGCTCTAGGTGATGTAACAGGCGAAAAAGAACTAACTCCAGTTGCTATCAAGGCTGGACGTACTTTGTCTGAACGTCTCTTTAACGGCAAAACAACTGCTAAAATGGACTACTCAACTATTCCAACCGTTGTCTTTTCACACCCTGCTATCGGAACGGTTGGATTGACCGAAGAGCAAGCTATTAAAGAATACGGTCAAGAGCAAATCAAGGTTTACAAATCAAGCTTTACTTCTATGTACTCTGCTTGCACTTGCAACCGTCAAGAAACACGTTTCAAATTGATCACAGCTGGTTCTGAAGAAAAAGTTGTCGGACTTCATGGAATTGGCTATGGTGTTGATGAAATGATTCAAGGATTTGCTGTTGCTATCAAAATGGGAGCAACCAAGGCAGACTTTGATGCAACTGTGGCGATTCACCCAACTGCATCCGAAGAATTTGTAACCATGCGTTAATCGAAACAAAAAAAGCTGATACAAATGTGTCGGCTTCTTTTTTGATATTCACGAATCGATAAAAACAACTTACCCAGTCAGCAAAATCGGCCGTTACAGTTTTTTGTTACCTTTGTTACGAAAACAGGTTGACAATAATATTAAATTAAGTATAATAGTTACTATACATAAGAAAAGAGGTTAACTATTTTGAAAAAAGCTCACGTTTATGCTATCCCTGCTATTGGAGCTGCTCTCATTGCTGTTTTAGCACAAATCAGTCTTCCAATTGGACCTGTTCCCTTCACTCTGCAGAACTTTGCAATTGGCTTGATTGCTACTGTCTTTAGACCGAGAGAGGCTGTACTTTCTGTTGGACTCTATCTTCTTCTAGGTGCCATCGGTCTTCCTGTCTTTGCGGGAGGTGGAGCTGGATTTCATGCTTTGATTGGTCCTACTGCAGGCTATCTTTGGTTTTATCTTGTTTATTCTGGACTTACCTCTTCTCTAACTAACAGTGATAGTGGTTTTGTCAGAATTTTTCTAGCAAATCTCTTGGGAGATACACTTGTCTTTGTCGGTGGAATCATTGGATTGCATTTCCTAGCTGGAATGCCATTTGAAAAAGCTCTTGTTGTGGGGGTATTTCCCTTTATCATCCCAGATCTTGGTAAAATTATTGCTATTAGTTTTATTAGCCGTCCATTACTTCAACGCCTTAAAAATCAGGCTTACTTTGCTAACTAAAAAAGGATATCGAGTTGTAATGACTCAGTATCCTTTTCTTTCATTTTGAAAACTTATACTCTTCGAAAATCAAATTCAAACCACGTCAGCTTCGCCTTGCCGTACTCAAGTACTGCCTACGGCTAGCTTCCTAGTTTGCTCTTTGATTTTCATTAAGTATTAGTTACCTTTAAAGGCATCCACCATCGTTTGAAATTCTTCATTGGAGAGAGTAATCCCTTTGCCCATTTTAGTATGGTCTGGACTCCAAGCACGAATATCAAACTTTGCAGGGGCACCATTAAAGCTCACACGGTTGATTTCCTTAGTCCAACCTTTTTCATTTTCAGAAAGAGTCAACAAGTGCTCTTCGATTTCAAATGTAAATTCTGCCATTTTCTTCTCTTTTTTTAGCTTTCATTAGTTTATTCGTAAAATCTTGTAGATTTTAGGAAAATTTTATATAATATTGATATAAAAGAAGGGAGGCCAATATGAGACATAAATTCCAGCAAGTTCTAGATAAAATACATGACTTTTTAAATGGACATGACCAACCTGACCATACTGAAAGCAACTCCCTTACAGCCACTATTGAAGAGGCTATCCAGAAACAAACTGCTGTTCACCTTATCTTGTCTGAGACAAGCTTTACAGGTGACATCATCAAATACGATCAGCAACGCCAGCAAATTATCGTGAAAAATTTTGCTAAAAATGTCAGTCGTATTATCCGCATAAGCGATATTCAACGCCTGCGATTTGTCCCTTCAACTGTCCAAACAGCTCAAAAAAATAGATTTAAGAAAGAGTGAGATGTAGTTGCTTCATCCCACTCTTTTTCTTAGCGAATTTGTTCAAAATGTAAATGAACAGCGATATGGTCTCCATAACCACTTCTTTCTAAGTCACGTTGTAGACGATAGGAAATGTAGTGTTCTGCAATGGTAATGTAACCTGCACCCAATAAACGATGCTCAACCAAAGACTGAATCATGCTAATGGTAGCACGTTCCACCTTGGCTTCTTCCAAATCCAAAACCACTTTCTTAGTGACTTGTGCAAGGTTTTGACGCAAATCATCTGTCAATACATAGACAGTCTGGGCTGCCTTTAAGATAGCTTGGTAAATCTTATCTGGATTAAATTCAGCAATTTCTCCATCACGTTTGATTACTTGCATAGGTTTCTCCTTTATTCTTTGTTTTCTTTGATTTCTGCCAGCATTTTTTCTTCTTCTACTGTCAGTTGATAATGTTCAAGCAAATCCGGTCTGCGTTCATAGGTTTTCTTTAAACTCTCATACAGACGCCACTGACGAATCTTTTCATGGTGTCCACTCATCAGTACATCTGGGACAACCATGCCTCGATAATCATAGGGACGTGTGTACTGAGGGTATTCAAGAAGGCCTGAAGAAAAACTATCATCTTGGTGGCTAGACTCCTTGCCAATCACTTCTGGAATCAGGCGTACCGTAGCATCAATCATGGTCATAGCCGCCAACTCTCCACCAGTCAAGACATAGTCGCCTATGGAGATCTCATCTGTCACCAAGGTCTTAATACGCTCATCATACCCTTCGTAGTGACCGCAGATAAAGATCAGTTCCTCTTCTTGAGCCAAATCTTCAGCGTAAGCCTGATCAAACTGCTTGCCAGCTGGGTCTAAGAGAATGACGCGCGGATTTTTCTTTTCAATAGCGTCAAAGGCATCGAAAATGGGTTGGGCTCGGAGCAACATCCCCTGACCGCCTCCATAGGGCTCATCGTCTACATGGCGGGCCTTTTCAGCATTTTCTCGGAAATTATGATACTGGATATCCAAGAGCCCTTTTTCTCGAGCCTTTCCAACGATTGAGTGCTCCAGTGGAGAGAACATCTCTGGAAAGAGGGTTAAAATATCAATCTTCATCGTCTAACCCTTCTAAGATTTCCACATCGACCCGGTTATTCGGAATATCAACATTGAGAACCACTGGTGGAATATAAGGTAAAAGCAAGTCACGTTTGCCTTTTCGCTTGACTACCCAGACATCGTTGGCACCTGGTTGTAGGATTTCCTTGATAGTTCCAATCAAGTTATCACCCTCATAGACTTCCAAACCGATAATCTCGTGATAGTAGAATTCACCATCATCTAAATCGTTTAAATCTTCCTCAGCGACCTTGAGACTGTATCCCTTGTACTTTTCAATAGCATTGATATGGTACATATCTTTGAATTTAATAATGTCAAAGTTCTTCTGTTTACGGTGACTAGCGATAGTCACTGTTTGGACAAACTGATCTTTTTCATCAAATAAGGCTAGCTCAGCCCCTTTTTTAAACCGTTCTTCTGCAAAATCCGTCACAGACAAGACTCGCATCTCACCCTGCAACCCCTGCGTATTGACGATTTTCCCAACATTAAAGTAGTTCATCTTGTCTCCTGTAGTCTATTTCTATCCTTTATTTTATCACGTTCCAAGGATTTTCTCAAGTTGGATAAATCTCATCTTACAGAGCTACTACTTCTTCAAAGAATTCACCAATTATCTGATTAAACTCTTCAGGATGATCATTCATCGGTTGGTGTTTACTATCTGAAATCGTTACTTGACGCGCATTGGGATTTAAGGCAATGATACCATCGTAAATCATTTTTAGGTGTTTGGGAAAATCATTTTCGCCTCTTACTAATAGCATAGGAGGATTTCCATGATAACCCTCTATCTCATGGACAGCCAAAAAACCTGTGATTCCAAGGTTCAAGAAAACATCTCGCCCAGTTTCTTTGATGGCCGTCTTGACCAATTCTCTTGTGATAGGGTTATCACTACACATTTTTGAGTTTTTATCAGCAATCATCTTCCAAGGAATCGTTTTATACATAAGAGAACTATATTTTATGCGATTTCTCTCTTTATCTGATAGGTAACGATGTTGTCCCCAACTATCTACCATGACCAAGGCTAGGACTCTTTCTGGATGGCGATAGGTGTACTCTTGAAGTGGATTTCCTCCCCAAGAATGACCAACCAATACCACCTTATCTAGCTGGAAATAGGATAAAATAGCATCTACATCTTGAACAGCGCCTTCCAGGTCAGGTAGGCCAACTTTCATAGGTGATTCCCCCTGTCCTCTAACATTGACAAAGTAGAGGTCAAATCCTTCAAAGGCATCATACTGGTGGGCCCACATCTGACTACGGCCACAAGCTCCATGATAAAAAATAATGTGGCCTTTATTTGTATTTCCATGACGATGATAAACAACCAAATCACAATCTACGACTGGTATAACGTGACGTACCAAAGTCTCAGGTTTTCTGTTATAAAAAGCAATAGCTTCAGCTATATCATTTTGCTTCATTTCTAAACTCTCTCTTCTTTATCCTAGTATTATTCTTTTTATCTATTTTATCATGCTATATTAAAATCATCATTTTCTAAACTTAATTCCATTAAAAATTTTGAATTTTCTGTATCATTTAGATTAAGAAAAAGACTGCTAAGCAATCTTTACTTTCTTCTCATCAGATTCATGCCTAAAATTCCAGCAATAATCAAAGTTGCTCCGATGACATGGTAGCTATAAATTGGTTCGTGGAGGATAAGGGCTCCGGCTAGAATGGTCAAAACTGTTCCAAGATTACCAAAGACACTGACGGTTGATGCTCCAAGTCGAACAATAGCATAGATAGAGAGACTACCAGTCACTATAGAGGCTAGAATTCCCAAATAGAGCATAGAAAGTAGATAAGGAAGCTGTCCGAGCGGTGCAACGTAAGCTAATATATTGCCATCTAGATAGTGCGAGGTCAGACTCAGCGTATTAAAGGTGACGAAGCCAACAAATATCACAATAGCTGTCATATCCATAGCCCGATAGCGTCCTCCTTTGGACTTGCTGAGGATATTGTTTATTGCATTGGCGAGAACAGATCCCAACATCAAGAGAAAGCCAAAGCTAGCAGTCTCAGTACCAAAGTTAGCTCCTTTACTAAGGAAGATGAAAACTACTCCTGCTACGGATAAAAATAAAAAGAACTTTTGAAGCAAGCTTGTCTTTTCCTTGAGAAAGGTCGATGCTAAAAGGAGCGTAAAAATCGGAACAAGAGCCTGTAAAATTCCAGCTTCAGAAGACGATATATACTGTAAAGCAAAGGATTGAAAAATAAAAAAGAAAAGCGGATAGAAAAGACTCATAGGAAGAATAGAAAGAATATCTATTCTACTTAAACTCACTTTGATAAGTTTGGTTTGATGAAGAACGACCATTACTAAAGCTGCGATTGTATAGCGATGCGCTAAGTTTGTAAGAGGACTGGCATAGCCTAAAGCAATCTTAGTAAATAAAAAAGAAAATCCAATGATTGCTGAAAAGGATAAGGCTGCTAGGTAAGCTTTTGTTTTCTCGTTCATAGATTGTTACTCCTTTTAAAAATAGCTATTCTCAAGATTGATTGACTATAATTCGTTGAGACTGTCTTTCCATTGTAGCATAGTAGAATCCTAGATGCTATTTCTAGGATTAGTATTTTATGCCTACTATCACTCTTTCAAGTTGATAAATGCTTTCTCGTTGCCTATAAAGGAGGCAGCTATGCTGACCTGCTTTTCTCGTTCTTGTCTCACAAGTTCTAGCTTACCTGCCTCTTGGAGATTCCTCACTTTGATAGTATAATCCGCCACTTTCCTTGCTTTATCTTTCTTATATTTACTAATACCCTCTTTATTAGTAAAAAATTGATTTCTTATCGTCTTAGAGGTCCCCCTTCAAAAATCCTTCCAAATCTCGTTCATGCTGATATTTGATAGCCGCCTTTTTGTCTTTTTCAAAAATGGTCTTGGTTAGATCTATGTCGTTGATGGCCGCAATTGCGACAGTGTAGTGAATGATATCAGCCAGTTCTTTTGCTAGTTCCTCGTTAGAATCTTGAACCCCATCTTTTCGACCAGAGCGACCATTCAAAACCTCAGCTACTTCTCCGACTTCCTCCACTAGCTTGATAAAAAGACCTTCCTCAGTCCGAGACTGCTGGTAATGTTCCAGTAAGTAGTCTTGTAATTGTCTAAACGTTAAATCCTTCATATCCTGCTCCTTGCAAAAAAAGCGAGACATTCGTCCCGCCCTTCTTATTTTTCGTCAATAACGATTCTTACTTTTTTGTCTTCAGTTGGGACAGAGTAGACAATCGTTCTTATCGCAGAAATTGTGCGACCCTTACGACCGATTACACGACCCACATCGCTTTGATCAAGATCCAAATGATATTCCAAAAATTCTGGTGTATCTTCAATCTTGATAGTTAAGGCATCTGGTTGTGAAATCAAGGGTTTCACAATCGCAATAATGAGATTTTCAATCGTATCCATCTGTCAACCTACTTTAAACTTATTTTGAGAATTTAGAATCGTGGAATTTCTTCAATACACCTTCTTTTGAAAGGATGTTGCGAACTGTATCTGAAGGTTGAGCTCCATCAGCCAACCATGCAAGAACGCGATCTTCTTTCAAAGTTACTTGGTTTTCAGCAACAAGTGGGTTGTAAGTTCCAACTGTTTCGATGAAACGTCCGTCACGTGGTGAACGTGAATCTGCTACGTTGATACGGTAGAAAGGTTTTTTCTTAGAACCCATACGAGTCAAACGGATTTTAACTGCCATTTTTAATATCTCTTTTCTTTTATTTTTTAGTTCGGTGAAATAGCTGAGCTATTTAGCACATGTTCTATTATAGCAGATTTCTAAGAGGTGTCAAGAAAAAAACTTGACAGAACTTAAATTTTTTTATTTTTTAGAAATATGTAGACGAATTGGGATAAGTTAGAAAGAGAAACTTTATGAATACTACTTTTGATACTATCTATAAATATTACCCTGTTAAGTCCTATATCTCTCCAAATCGTGATATCGAAGCTTGGCTCCTAAATCCCAAGCCTGTTCCTAAGCGAAATATCAAGGCTTTTCAGAACGATATCTACTGATTAATTTCATAAAATATGAATCAATAGATTATAAATAGGGGAATAGTTTAGTTCTGTAAAAATTAACTTCTACACCTACAAAGCTTATTCTGAAAGACTTTATAATAGTCTAAGAAAAAGTAGAGATTCATACAGTATCTAGATTTTCCAAAAATTCTTTATCATCAAATATTATTAACGAAACTGTACAAATCAAATCCGATACATTGCTTCAAAGAATTCTTTAGTTGTTTGACTATCGAGGGCTTTTATTAAAAAAATTTTTCAAATAATTGCCACCTTGGCACATAAATTCTTGCTTTTCAAATTTAAATGTGATATATTTATAACATAAATTTAAGTGTTATATATTTATAACACAAAAAAGGAGTCTATCATGAAAAAAAGTCAAAAAATGCGTGGCCTCATTGCAGTGATTGCCGTAGCTCTCTTTATTGATTTTACTGTTTTATTTGGTTCTAATCTTAGTTGGGAACCCAAGTTAGTCATTACTGGTATTTCAGTGTTAGGTCAAATTGTAGCTATTTGGGGCTGGCTACATAGGAAACCACGGCCTCATAAGAGTCAGAAAGGTAAGGGAAAGATTATTTTTGACTTGTCTGCTAAGCTTTACGCGATACTTGTGTTTGCAGCAAGCATTTTTTATACAGTAGGAATTTGGGTTTCGAACCCAAGCGAAAGTTCTGGTATTAAAGAATGGATTTTAGGAATTGGCCTCGTTATTGAAGTGATTGTATTTGTTTTTTTCTCCTTGAAAAATGTCAAGGAAACTCCGGACGAACGCTTTTATGCTAATTTAGCCAAGGCAGCTAGCTTGATGTTTGTTTTTATACTAGGCGCACTGATGATCCTAGCAGTTATCATTGGGTATATGGGGTCTCTCACTCTTTACATGGGACAGATATTTATTAGCATAGCTGCCTTGATTTTCATCTTTGCGGTTGTCTATTTTATCTTGGAACGTAGAGGATAAGCATGGCCAAAGAAAGCAAGATTATTACTAATCTCAAATCTGTTCGTGAGTCCACAGGCATGACCCAGCAGGAATTAGCCGACCGCATCGGCATGCGACGCGAGACAATTCTGCACTTGGAAAATAACCGTTACAATCCTTCGCTGGAGATGGCTCTTAAAATTGCTCAAGTTTTTAATCTGAAAGTAGAAGACCTCTTTGAACTCAGACAGAAAGAGGAAGCATAATTCTTTTCGAGACCTAGTATTAAGTTCATTGATTAATTAGGAATTGAAGGCAAAAGAAAAAATCCTTTGAAAATGTGCTCTTTTAAAATATAGTAATTCTTTCGAATTAACCTTTACTAATTGTGATGCTTTACGAGCTTTCTTAAGATCTGGTTCCCTAAATACTTTGAGTACACTTATGGTATTGATACCTCTAAACAAGCGACTTTCAGGTTGGCTTCCTCTTAAACTGTCTTGTCACTAACATTTGAAATCCCCTTCCTTTTAGGGTACAATGGTAGAAATGAATTTTTGAGAGGAACAGAATGAAAAAACTAGCAACCCTTCTTTTACTATCAACTGTAGCCCTAGCTGGGTGTAGTAGCATCCAACGCAGTTTGCGTGGTGATGACTATGTAGATTCTAGCTTGGCCGCTGAGGAAAGCTCCAAAGCAGCAGCCCAATCTACCAAGGAGTTAAACGATGCTTTAACAAACGAAAACGCCAATTTCCCACAACTATCTAAAGAAGTTGCTGAAGACGAGGCTGAAGTGATTCTCCACACAAGTCAAGGAGATATCCGTATTAAACTCTTCCCTAAACTCGCTCCTCTAGCGGTTGAAAACTTCCTCACTCATGCCAAAGAAGGCTACTATAACGGCATTACCTTCCACCGTGTCATCGATGGCTTCATGGTTCAAACTGGAGATCCAAAAGGGGACGGTACAGGTGGTCAGTCCATCTGGCATGACAAGGATAAGACTAAAGACAAGGGAACTGGTTTCAAAAACGAGATTACTCCTTATCTCTATAACATCCGTGGTGCTCTTTCTATGGCTAATACTGGTCAACCAAACACCAATGGTAGCCAGTTCTTCATCAACCAAAATTCTACAGATACCTCTGCTAAACTCCCTACAAGCAAGTATCCACAGAAAATTATCGATGCCTACAAAGAAGGTGGAAACCCTAGTCTAGATGGCAAACACCCAGTCTTTGGTCAAGTGATTGACGGTATGGATGTTGTAGATAAAATTGCTAAAGCCGAAAAAGATGAAAAAGACAAACCAACTACTGCTATTACTATCGATAGCATCGAAGTGGTGAAAGACTACGATTTTAAATCTTAAAAAACAAAAAATACAGTACCCACATTCGGTACTGTATTTCTTTTACTCTCATTACTAAGTTAAATTATTAAAATCCCAGATTTGGTCCATCCAGCCTTCATAAAAGTCTGGTTCGTGGCAGACCATAAGGATAGATCCCTTGTATTCTTTAAGAGCACGTTTGAGTTCATCCTTGGCATCCACATCCAGGTGGTTGGTTGGCTCGTCCAGCACTAAAACGTTGTTTTCACGATTCATCAAGAGACAGAAACGCACTTTTGCTTGTTCCCCACCTGACAAGACCTGAATTTGGCTTTCAATATGCTTGGTTGTCAAACCACAACGAGCAAGGGCTGCACGGACTTCAGCTTGGTTGAGAGCTGGAAAGGCATTCCATACAGCCTCTAGTGGTGTTTGGCGATTACCGCCTTCTACTTCCTGTTCAAAATAACCGAGTTCTAGGTAGTCACCACGTTCCACTTCCCCAGCGATTGGCGGGATAATTCCCAAGAGACTCTTCAAGAGAGTTGTTTTCCCGATACCATTTGCCCCGATAATAGCAACCTTTTGATTGCGTTCAAAGGTAAGATTTAAAGGCTTTGTCAGAGGACGATCATAACCAATTTGCAAATCCTTGGCTTGGAAGATAAAGCGCCCTGGCGTACGAGCCGGTTTGAAATCAAAGGATGGCTTTGGTTTCTCACTTTGCAACTCGATAATATCCATCTTATCCAATTTCTTTTGGCGAGACATGGCCATGTTTCGTGTTGCAACACGCGCTTTGTTTCGAGCCACGAAGTCCTTGAGGTCCGCAATCTCTTTCTGCTGACGTTCGTAGGCAGCCTCTAGCTGAGATTTCTTCATGGCATAGACTTCTTGGAACTGGTAGTAGTCACCAGAGTAACGCGTCAGCTGTTGATTTTCCACATGATAGACGATATTGATAACATCATTGAGGAAAGGAATATCATGCGAAATAAGGACAAAGGCATTCTCATAGTTTTGGAGATAGCGCTTGAGCCAATCAATATGCTCAGCATCCAAGTAGTTGGTCGGCTCGTCCAACAGCAAGATATCAGGCTTTTCAAGGAGGAGTTTAGCCAAAAGTACCTTGGTTCTTTGCCCACCTGACAAAGAGGTTACATCTGTATCCATGCCAAAGTCCATAACACCAAGGGCACGCGCTACTTCGTCAATTTTAGCATCCAAGGTATAGAAATCACGACTCTCCAAACGGTCTTGGAGTTCTCCCACTTCTTCCATGAGAGCATCAACATCCGCTCCATCTTCAGCCATTTCCATATAAAGGTCATTGATACGGACTTCCGCTTTGAAAAGCTCATCAAAGGCTGTACGGAGAACATCACGTACCGACTGCCCTTCAGCAAGGACGGAGTGCTGATCCAAGTAACCGGCAGTCACATATTTGGACCACTCAACCTTCCCTTCATCTGGCAGCATTTTACCAGTCACGATACTCATAAAGGTTGATTTTCCTTCACCATTGGCACCAACCAGACCGATATGTTCTCCCTTGAGGAGACGGAAGGACACATCTTCAAAAATTGCACGGTCACCAAAACCGTGACTCAGATTTTTAACTTCTAAAATACTCATTTTAATTCCTTATCTTGTTTTTATGTAATCGTTTATAGAGGAGCCAAGCGATATAGCCACCCAAGGTATTGGTCCACAAATCATCAATCTCAAAGACTCGATTAAAATCAAAGAAAAAATCTAAGACTAACTGCGTACACTCAATTCCTAGGCTCAGAAGAAAACTGAAAAAGATCACTTTTCTTGTTTTCCGCAAGTTTGGAAGGAGATAAAGGAGTTGGAAAATCAGAGGAAAAAGCAAGAAGACATTGAGGATATTTTGTAGAAAAAGCCAACATAATTGTCCTATGTCACTCACTTCACCCAGTTTCCAGAGAGAATTGAAAGGAGTCAAAAGAAAAACCAGGCGTCCAAGATGCTGAATACCTGGAGTTTCCACTCCCACGGGAGAATGTTCTTGAGGAGTAAAGCAAAAGTAAACGATACAAATGCTATAGAAAATGACTCCCCAGACCAAAATATGATTATAAGTTTTCTTCATCATTAAGGATTGACTACTGCGACTGCTTTCTGGCGGTCACGTTTCATTGTATTAGAACGCAATTGTCCACAAGCTGCATCAATATCAGTACCATGTTCTTGACGAACAACACAGTTGACCCCTTTTTTCTTAAGCGTATCATAGAAGGCCAGGACGCGCTCTTTAGGACTACGGCTATATTGGTCATGCTCACTAACTGGGTTATAAGGAATCAAGTTTACATAAGACAATTTCTTGATATTCTTGAGCAATTCAGCCAATTCCAAGGCTTGTTCTACACCGTCATTTACTTCATTGAGCATGATATACTCAAAGGTCACACGACGATTTGTTGTTTCGATGTAGTACTCAATAGCAGCAAAGAGTTTTTCAATCGGAAAGGCACGGTTAATCTTCATGATGCTTGAGCGCAATTTATTGTTAGGTGCGTGAAGGGAAACGGCAAGATTGACCTGAACTCCTTCATTAGCAAAATCACGAATTTTATGGGCCAAACCTGAAGTTGAAACCGTGATGTGACGAGCACCAATAGCCATTCCCTTGTCATCATTGATAGTACGAACGAAATTCAAGACATTGTTGTAGTTATCAAAGGGCTCACCGATTCCCATGACAACGATATGGCTGACGCGTTCATCCTGACCACGCTCATCAAAGTATTTCTGAACCAGCATGATTTGGGCTACAATTTCCCCATTATTGAGGTCACGTTGCTTCTTAATCAAACCAGAAGCACAGAAGGTACAACCGATATTACAGCCGACCTGAGTGGTCACACAGACTGACAAACCATAGTGCTGACGCATAAGTACTGTCTCAATTAACATACCATCAGGTAATTCAAAGAGATATTTGACCGTACCGTCAGCAGACTCTTGAACAATACGTTGTTTCAAGGGATTGACCACAAACTGCTCATTGAGCTTAGCAATCAAATCCTTGGAAAGGTTAGTCATTTCTTCAAATGACTGGACACGTTTACGATAGAGCCATTCCCAGATTTGATCTGCACGGAATTTCTTTTCTCCCTGCTCCAATACCCATTCCTGCATGGTTTGACGTGTTAAACTATAAATTGACGGTTTCATTTCTTCTCCTTATTCTCTACTCACTTCTGACGAATGACAAAATGACGTTGCCCCTTGTCCTCTTTCTGAGAATGCTGGTCTTTCTGACGACGTCTACTTTTCTTATCTGCATTCGGTTTTCGTTTAGTTTGAGCTGGTTTCTTTCCTTTTCTAGAAGGTGTTTCTTCTTCCTTCTTACGCATTTTCTTGTCAAATGATGCTCGCTTAGGGGCTTCATTTTCTAGGACAAAATAGGCACAACCATAACTACAATACTCTAAAAGGTAGTCTTGTAAACGACTGATTTTTTCAAGTTTTTCTTCTGTTCGTTCATCCTTGTAAAAACCACGTAGACGAAGCTGTTCGTTGCTCCAGTCTCCCACGATATAATCAAACTTGGTTAAAACTTCTGAAAAACGCTGATTAAAAGCCGTCACATCGAAGGCATCCTTGCTATTTTCCACCAAGGAAAAAGCTATCCCTTCCGTTTCGACCTTGTCCCCGTGTAAATGAAACTCAGGACCAGGAAACTTGTTATAGTTGTATAATTCAGGTGCAATTTCTTTTCGCATAGATATCCTTTTTCCACGATTACTTAATACTTTATTCTACCATAATTTCTAGCAGTTAGCACGTTTCTCATAAAAATGAAAAAAGTCTGACGATTTGTCAGACCAAAATAATATAACCTAAAAAAGAGAAGAACAATTCTTCCCTACATATACCATTATTTAGCAGCTGCATACAATTCATCTACTTTATTCCAGTTGATTACTGAGAAGAAAGCTTTGATGTAGTCAGGACGCACGTTGCGGTATTTCACGTAGTAAGCATGTTCCCAAACGTCCAAGCCCAAGATTGGTTTTTTACCTTCTGAGATTGGTGTGTCTTGGTTTGCTGTTGAAGTCACTTCAAGCTTCCCTTCTTTGTTAACAACCAACCATGCCCAGCCAGAACCGAAACGAGTTGTTGCTGCTGCAGTGAAGGCTGCTTGGAATTCTTCAAATGAACCAAATGTTGCATCGATTGCTGCTGCAAGTTCTGCTGAAGGAGCTGTTTTCTCAGGAGTCATCAATTCCCAGAAAAGAGCATGGTTCAAGTGTCCACCACCATTGTTAATAAGCGCTTGACGGATATCAGCTGGGATAGATTCTACATTAGCAAGCAAGGCTTCAAGGTCTTCACCGATTTCAGGGTGTTTTTCAAGAGCTGCATTGGCATTGTTGACATAAGTTTGATGGTGTTTGTCATGGTGCAAGTGCATTGTTTCCGCATCGATGTATGGTTCCAATGCGTCGTATGCATATGGAAGATCTGGTAAGATAATAGCCATCTGTAATACCTCTTTTTCTTTCTATATGAAAATGATAACGCAAACATTCACTTTTTTCAAGTTTTTTGCTTATAGATGAAGAAATCACTGAAATACTTTCTAATAATACTCTTCGAAAATCTCTTCAAACCGCGTCAGCTACGCCTTGCCGTAGATATGTCTTCGTCAGTCTTATCTACAACCTCAAAGCAGTGCTTTGAGCAACCTGCGGCTAGTTTCCTAGTTTGCTCTTTGATTTTCATTGAGTATAAAATAAGCAAATCAGCAAGAAACCCACGACAAGATAATCCTGATGCGGGATAAAAATTTTTTGAAATAGGATTAATTTACCTGACTAGCAATCTGTAAGAGTGCCTTTTCAAAAAGGAAACCTTTTTCATAAAGACCTGTCTTAATCTGATAGTCTGTCTCAATCAAATAGGAAATAGCTTGCTTCAAAAAGCTCAAGGAAAGTCCTCGTGAATCTCTCAGCGCAAACTTAATCTGATAGGGATTAGGAGTGCGTCCTAGATAACTACCTAAACTACTTGCTATCTGCGATTCTGTTTGCCCAGACTCTGACAAAATTTTCACCTGAGTAAAGGTTCGAAATTGTCCTAGCATGACTGCAATCAACTTGATTTCATCTTCCCCTTGCAAGGTCAAATCTCTAACCAAATCGCGCGCCTGGTTCATCTTTTTAGTCAGAATAAACTGAGTTAAATCAAAAATATTGTCCTGTAAGGTCTTAGGAATTGCGTTAACAATATCATCTTCCTCGATAACAGAGTCTTCCTTATAGGACTGTAAAAAGAGGAGATTTTTCTGGATTTCGCTAAATTGAAAACCCGACTTGATGAGGAGATTTTCAAAAGAATTCTTGGTAAACTGCAGACCTTGTTTCTGACTCCACTTTTGGAAATACTGGCTCAATTCTTGTTCTTTTACTTCTACTGCATCAAAGACCTTGGCATCACGCTTAAGTAATTTAACCAACCGTCTTTTGCTATCCAACTTTCCTTCTGCAAAGATCAACAACTTGGTTGTTGGTGAAGGGTTATCAAGGTATTCCTCAAATGACTTGAGCTCATCATCTGTTAAAAAGCGCTTTTTAGCAGTCGTGATATCGACAAAATGATCCAATATCACGATTTTCTCATCCGCAAAGAAAGGAAGGCTGACCAACTCCAGTTCCACATCCTTGTAGACCACTTCTTTTATATCAAAGTAGGCAAAGTTGAGATCGGCAGAATCATAACCAATCTGTTTCAATACTTGACTCTTCATAACTTCAAACTGACCCTGATCTGTCCCTGTAAATAGGCTCAGACTAGGTAAATTTGATAAAGTCAACTTCTGGCTTTCTTCAATGGCTAGCATCGTCTCTCCTTTCTTCTGATTTTTTAATGAATTTAATCAATATAGCGCAATTTCCCACGGAAATCTTCTAGGCTTTCGTACCCTTTTTCCGCCATGATTACTTTCAGTTCATTGGTAATACGATCAAAAGCACCAACTCCTTCTTTGTGAAGGGTGGTCCCCACCTGCACCATACTTGCTCCACAGAGGATATGTTCAAAGGCATCACGACCAGTCAAAACGCCACCTGTTCCAATGATTTGAATTTGAGGATTTAAGCGTTGATAAAAGGCATGAACATTAGCTAGAGCAGTTGGTTTAATATACTCCCCACCAATGCCCCCAAAACCATTTTTAGGACGAATAACGACAGACTCATCTTCTATATAAAGGCCGTTTCCGATAGAGTTGACGCAGTTGACAAACTTGAGCGGATACTTGTTGAAAATAGCTGCCGCTTGGTCAAAGTGAACAATGTCAAAATATGGTGGCAATTTGATTCCAAGAGGTTTGGTAAAGTAGGCAAACACCTCTGCCAAAATTTGGTCAGTTGTCTCAAAATCATAGGCAATCTGAGGTTTACCTGGAACATTTGGACAGGAAAGATTTAGCTCAGTCAGACCACAAAAATCACTCTCTTGGACTTTTTTCAAGATAGTATGGGTTTCCTCTGGAGACATTCCAACTAGAGATAGGAAGAAAGTTCGGTTTGGCTCTTTTTCCTGTAAATCCAAAAGATAGTCCAAATAGTAGTCTAAACCATTATTCGGTAATCCCATAGAGTTGATAGAACCCAGTGGGACATCTTGATAGCGTGGCTCAGGATTTCCCTGACGAAATTCCAAGGTCGCTGTCTTAGTGACAAAGGTTCCCGCTGCTGAGTTTTTAACCCCTTCTAGCTCCTCTATCGTCATACAGGCCACCCCTGCTGCATTCATCAAGCAATTGTCAAACTCAAAACCAGCAATTTGCGTTTTCGTTGATACCATGATTCTGATCCTCCAGATTCCTTTTATTGCTAATATTATACCACATTTTCAGATTTTCTCTTTAAGAAAGGCATTTATAAGAAAAATGTTCGTTTTTTATCTACTTCCAAAAATTCCCAAACCAAATTGAGTGAATTTTTAGAAAATTTTTGTTTTTCTCTTTACAGTTAAAAAAATTTCTGCTATAATGACTCATGTAATAAAATATGACAACAAAAGGAGAACGATATGACATCTGCTAAAGAATATATCCAAAGCGTGTTTGAAACTGTAAAAGCTCGTAACGGGCACGAGGCTGAATTCCTCCAAGCTGTTGAAGAATTTTTCAACACTTTGGAACCTGTATTTGAAAAACACCCTGAGTATATCGAAGAAAATATCTTGGCACGTATTACTGAGCCTGAGCGCGTGATTTCTTTCCGTGTTCCTTGGGTTGACCGTGATGGAAAAGTTCAAGTAAACCGTGGTTACCGTGTTCAATTCAACTCAGCTGTTGGGCCATACAAAGGCGGACTTCGTTTCCACCCAACTGTAAACCAAGGGATTTTGAAATTCCTCGGATTTGAACAAATCTTCAAAAATGTCTTGACTGGGCTTCCTATCGGTGGAGGTAAAGGTGGATCAGACTTCGATCCTAAAGGTAAAACAGATGCTGAAGTGATGCGCTTCTGCCAAAGCTTCATGACTGAATTGCAAAAACACATCGGACCATCACTTGACGTACCTGCTGGTGATATCGGTGTAGGTGGACGCGAAATTGGTTACCTTTACGGTCAATACAAACGTCTTAACCAATTTGATGCTGGTGTCTTGACTGGTAAACCTCTTGGGTTTGGTGGTAGCTTGATTCGTCCAGAAGCAACTGGTTACGGTTTGGTTTACTATACTGAAGAAATGCTTAAAGCTAACGGTAACAGCTTTGCTGGTAAGAAAGTCGTTATTTCAGGTTCTGGTAACGTAGCTCAGTACGCTCTTCAAAAAGCAACTGAACTCGGTGCAACTGTTATTTCTGTTTCTGACTCAAATGGTTATATCATCGATGAAAATGGTATCGACTTTGATCTTTTAGTAGATGTTAAAGAAAAACGTCGTGCTCGTTTGACTGAGTATGCAGCTGAGAAAGCAACTGCGACATATCACGAAGGTTCTGTATGGACTTACGCTGAAAACTATGACATCGCTCTTCCATGTGCAACTCAAAACGAAATCAACGGTGAAGCAGCTAAACGTTTGGTTGCTCAAGGCGTGATCTGTGTATCTGAAGGTGCCAACATGCCAAGCGACCTTGATGCCATCAAAGTCTACAAAGAAAATGGTATCTTCTACGGACCTGCCAAAGCTGCTAACGCTGGTGGTGTAGCCGTTTCAGCCCTTGAAATGAGCCAAAACAGTCTTCGCCTTTCATGGACTCGTGAAGAAGTTGATGGACGTCTCAAAGACATCATGACAAACATCTTCAACACAGCCAAAACAACTTCAGAAACATATGGTCTTGATAAAGACTACCTTGCAGGAGCTAACATTGCTGCCTTTGAAAATGTAGCAAACGCTATGATTGCACAAGGTATTGTTTAAGATTTATTTGCTTAATCCTCAATCGCTTCGATTGGGGATTTTTAGCTTGAATTAAACAGTTGGAAAATTACTTACTCGCCCCCTTTTTTGCCCCTTTTAGAACAAAAAGAAAAACCGCTACTCCTAAGAATAGCGGTTTAATCATGTTTTTAAGCTACTAATGTAGTTGCTCTATTATTTAAGAGTAACTGAAGCTCCAGCTTCTTCCAATTTAGCTTTGATTTCTTCAGCTTCTGCAGTTGCAACGCCTTCTTTAACAAGTGCTGGTGCACCGTCAACAAGTTCTTTAGCTTCTTTAAGACCAAGACCTGTGATTTCACGTACAACTTTGATAACACCAACTTTTTTGTCACCTGCAGATGTCAATTCAACGTCGAATGAATCTTTAGCAGCACCAGCGTCAGCAACACCAGCTGCAGCAACAGCTACAGGAGCAGCTGCAGTTACACCAAATTCTTCTTCGATAGCTTTTACAAGGTCGTTCAATTCAAGGATTGAAGCTTCTTTAATTTCAGCAATAATGTTTTCAATGTTCAATGCCATTGTTATTTCCTCCAAATATGTTTTAAATTTATAATAGATTTTCGTAGCTAGGCTACGCTGCGTAGCTTAAGATTAAGCTGCGTCTTCTTTGTTGTCTGCAACCGCTTTGACTGCAAGAGCAACGTTGCGCACTGGCGCTTGAAGTACAGAAAGGAGCATAGAAAGAAGTCCTTCGCGGTTTGGAAGAGTTGCAAGAGCAAGAATCTCTTCTTTAGATGCGACAGCGCCTTCGATTGCACCACCTTTGATTTCAAGTGCTTCAGCGTTTTTAGAAAAGTCGTTCAAGATTTTCGCTGGTGCGATAACATCTTCGTTAGAAAATGCCACTGCAGATGGTCCAACGAATACAGATGCAAGATCTTCAAGACCAGCTTTTTCAGCTGCACGACGCAAGATTGAGTTTTTAATCACTTTATACTCAACTTCGCTTCCACGAAGCTCACGACGAAGAACTGTATCTTGCTCAACTGTCAAACCACGAGCGTCTACAACGACGATAGATGCAGCAGCTTTCATTTTTTCAGCTACTACGTCAACTAGTTCCGCTTTTTTAGCAATAATTGCTTCACTCATTAGTGTGTTCACCTCCGTTATTATTTTGCTTGGGGAATTTTTCCAAAAGAAAAACGCGCCCAAACCTAGACACGAAAGTACAATACGCTTCTTTTTACATGATACGTTTTGTCCTCGGTAGGATACTTATGAGTCGAGCTCCCCTACTGTCTTAGGCAGTTTTTTCAAACCGTATATAAGTATAGCATAGTCAAAAAAAGAATGCAAGATTTTTGCAAACTTTTTTTTAATTTTTTCGTGATTTTTATTCTAAAGTTCTACTGTCAGGACTTGACCTTGTTTCACAACCTGTTCTCCGGCGATATAAACATCATCTACATCACTAGATTTGACTGCATAAACGAGATGAGAGAGCATATTTTTCTGAGGTTGGAGATGGATTTTTCCCTGAGGGTGGATGACGAGAAAATCTGCTTGCTTTCCGACTTCTAGGCTTCCTATCTGTTCTTCCATTCCTAGGACCTTAGCCCCTTCGATTGTCAGAGCCTTGAGGGCTGTTTCGATTGGGAATTGGCTGGCATCTCCACTTTTCATCTTCTGAAGAAGGGCTGCTGTCCGACCTTCCTCAAACATGTCTAAATTATTATTAGAAGCGACCGAGTCAGTCGCAATTCCTACTGCTACTCCTGCTTTTTGCAGTTGGACGATGGGAGCGATTCCTGATGCCAGTTTGAGGTTACTGATAGGGTTGTGGGCGATAGCTACTTGAGAGGTTGCCAAACGTTCAATTTCTCGCTCGTTTAATTCGACCCCATGAGCAAAGACAGACGGATAATCTAAGTAACCCAGTTCTTCTAGAAAGGCGAGGGGGCGTTTGCCGTATCGTTTGAGGATAATTTCTGACTCCTCCTTGGTCTCCGCCACATGGATATGGAGAGGAATATTTAGCTCTTTTGCCATATCTAAGCTTTCTTCCAGCAAGTCTCTACTACAACTGTAGGGAGAATGTGGGGCTATCATAACCTTGAAATTTGGATTTTTATATCCTAAAATTTCCTCGATGATGGCTCGAGTTCTGCTTATCGTCTCGGCAGTTGTTTCTGCCTCTGAGGAAAAGAGGGTCGGTGAGAAATAACAACGCATCTTGGAAGCTTTCACTGCCTGATAAATTTGCTCCATATCCACACCATTGGGATTATACATATCGTTGAAGGTTGTTGTTCCTGACTGGAGCATCTCTGTCAGAGCTTCTTTGACCGCCTTGGTAGTCATGTCGGGAGTAAACTCAGCTTCTGCTGGCCAGATATAGTCATTGAGCCATTCATGAAGATTGCTATCATCTCGAATTCCTCTCAATCCTGTCATAGCAGAATGGGTATGGCAATTGACCAAACCAGGCATAATCCAGGCCCCCTGATAGTCTATAATCTGCTCAGCTTGCTCTAAAATCTCTGAATTCCCTTGACCGACATAGACGATTTGAGAATCCTTAACTGCTAAGATTCCATTCAGATAAACATGAAAATCTTGATCACAAGTCACAATATTTACATGCTGATAGACTTTCATTCTAGGCTCCTTTTCTAAAAGACAATTTACAGTGAACAATTTTTCTAGCTATTGTAACAAAAAAGTCACCCGAAGGCAACTTTTTTATCTATAAGATTTCAAAGTAGAAAGGCTTATTCAGAGCTAAAAGCTGCAGCTTGCTGCATTTGGTAATACTTGCCCTTTCGAGCCATGAGATCATGATGGTTACCATACTCAACGATGTCACCATCCACCAAGACTAGAATCAGATCCGCATCCTGAATGGTTGACAAGCGGTGGGCGATGATAAAGCTTGTGCGCCCCTTCATGAGTTTGGCAAAGGCATCCTGTACTAGAACTTCTGTCCGTGTATCGATGGAAGAAGTCGCCTCGTCTAAGATGAGAATCTTGGGAATAGCTAGAAAAACTCGGGCTATGGTCAAGAGCTGAGCCTGACCAACAGAAAGAGATTCTCCAGCATTTCCCAACTTGGTATCATATCCTTGAGGTAACTGTTGGATGAAAAAGTCTGCATTGGCTGCTTTGGCAGCAGCAATCACCTGCTCCCTACTGGCATCAGGATTTCCAAAGGCAATATTGTCATGAATGGTCCCTTGCTTGAGCCAGGTTTCTTGGAGCACCATGCCAAACTGCTGACGTAAAGAGGCACGACTATAGTCATAAATGGATCGTCCATCTAGCAAGATAGCTCCTGAGTTAATAGGATAAAAACGCATGAGGAGATTGATAAGTGTTGATTTTCCAGCACCTGTCGGACCAACGATTGCCACCTTGCTACCAGCTGGGATGTCAATAGATAAATCCTTAATCAAAGTCTTTTCAGGATTGTAGCCAAAAGAAACCTGTTTAAAGGAAATGGCCCCCTTAACTTGGTCACTGGTCAAGACTTCCTTGCCTGTTTCAGCCACCTCAGGACTTTCTAAGACAGTATAGACACGCTCTGCGCAAGCCAGAGCACTTTGCAACTCAGCTAGAACTGAAGAAATATCGTTAAAGGGCTTGGTATACTGCTGAACATAGTTTAAAAAGGTCACTAAACGCCCGATTGTCAAGGTTGAACCCATCATGATACGATAAGCTCCTACTCCAGCAAGAAGAGCATAAATGAGCGCATTGACAAAGCGAGTCGAAGGATTAACCGTTGAAGAATAAAAGATGGCTGACTGAGAATAGCCTGCGTAATTGTCATTAGCCTCACGCAATCTTTGGATAAACTCTTCCTGAGCATTAAAGGACTGGATAATGGTCTGCTGGCTCAAAGATTCTTCAATCAACTGAGTCTGAATTCCCCTCGTCTCTGTTTGCTTTTGGAAGAGATGATAAGATTTCTTGGCAATAAAGCGTGAAATCACCATAGACAGTGGCGTCAACAGCAAGACTAAGAGAGTCATGAGGAGATGAATTTGAAGCATAGCTAGAATACTCACCAAAATCATCAAGACGCCAATAAAAAATTGGTTAAAAATCATGGTCAAGCCAGCTGCCAACTGTTCTATGTCCGTGGTTACACGACTGACCATTTCTCCACTGCCTTGCCGATCTACAAAAGCAATCGGTAAACGATGGAGCTTATGGATGATTCGCTCTCGCAAGTCTTTGGTATAAGAGAAGATTAGGCGATTATAGAGGAGAGGATTGATCCATTGCACAAGAGTATTCCCAATCACCACCAAGAGCATTTGAATGAAAATCTGCCAAAAAACTGGTGATGAACCAGCCACCAGGACTTGGTCAATGATCTGCCCAATCAAAATAGGAAGATAAATTGATAAACTAACTTGGGCAATCGTTCCTAGAAAGGCTAGGAAAAGGAGGAAGGGATGGCTTGCTAAATCCACGGCTAAACGTTTGAATGTTTGATTTGCAGTTTGTCGTCTCATACTAGTCCTCCTTTCCATGTTGGGATGCATTGATTTCACGATAGACTTGGCTAGATTTCATCAAGTCCTCGTGCTTGCCGATAGCTAGGAGCTCCCCTTTTTCCAAGAGGAGAATCTGGTCTGCCATACGAAGTGTTGAGGTTCGTTGAGAAATCAAAATTAAGCTCGTATTTGGCAAATTTTCTCGAATAGCTTTCAAGAGCCTAGACTCGGTAATGGTGTCGAGGGCCGAAGTCGCATCATCTAAGATGAGAAACGGAGCCTGGCGCAAGGCTGCTCGTGCGATAGACAGCCTTTGTTTTTGTCCACCTGAGAAATTTCGACCTCCTGCCTCAACTAGGTCATCCAAGAGTCCTTCCTTTTCACTGACAAAATCGTTAGCTTGCGCAATCTCCAAGGCCTGCCAAAGTTCTTGGTCAGATAGTTCTTGATCTAAACCTAGAGTCAAATTGGAACGGATGCTTCCCTTAAAGAGTTCGACTTTTTGGGGCACATAGGCAATCCAAGATCGCCACTGCTCCAAATTAATAGGACTACGTCCATCTCGATAAAGGTCAATGCTTCCCTTATCAATTTGATAAATACCAAGTAAGACTTGTACCAAGCTTGACTTACCAGAACCCGTTCCCCCAATGATACCAAGGATTTGTCCTTGAGTCATATCAAAGGAAATATCTCTCAGAGAAGGCTGGGCTGCATCAGGGTAGGTAAAAGTTAAATCTTGAACTTGTAAAACCTGATTACTGGTAGTTTGCTTTTGTTCTAATTCTGAATGGATATCTTCTGGAGCTTCGGCAAAGACTTCCTCGATTCGCTTGGCTGAGATATAGGACTGGTTGAGGGAATTTATCAGCATGGCTAGCTTGACCAATTCCACCAAGATCTGTAGGAGATAGTTGATAAGAGCAATCAAGGCACCTTGACTGAGTAAACCTCCTTGAATTGAAATATAACCCTGCCAGATAATAACGAGGAGGGTTCCATTAACAATCAGATAGGTCAGAGGTGTTAATAAACTGGACCAAAAACCTGTCTTTTCTTGTAATCTAGCATAGACTTGGTTAAGGGTTTGAAAAATCTGTAATTCTCGTTTTTCTTTCCCAAAAGTACGAATAACTCGCATCCCTTGTAATTGCTGGCGCGTTTCCTGAACCAGTTGGTCCGTTTTCTTTCTCAGACTACTGTAGAGAGGATTGACCAGTCGAGAGAGCCCTACAATGACAATGGTCAAAATGACAACCATGACCAAGAACCAGAGAGTCAACTCAGCTGAGATTCGATAGGCCATAAAAATGGCACCAAAAACGATAATAGGTGCTCGCAAAAAGAGACGCAGGAATTGATTGATACCAGTCTGAATCTGGTAGGTATCCGAAGTCAAGCGAGTCACCAAGCTCGAAGTTGTCAGACGGTCTCTGCTGTTCTTGGGTAAGGAAAGAATATGACGATAGAGATCGTTTGTCAATTCCTTGGCAAATCCAACCGCAGCCTTAGCTGAGTAGAACTGGGCTATTAAGGCCACTACAACACCAATCACTGCAAAAATAAGGAGCAGACCAATCTGCATCCAGAGATGACTCTGATTTCTCTGGGGCAAGGATTGGTCAACAATCCCAGCAATCACCATGGGAACCAAGAGCTCAAAAACAGCTTCTAACAGCTTGAACAAGGGTGCTAAAATCGATTCCTTGATGTAGGGTTTGAAGTAAGATAATAGGTGTTTCATAAATCCCTTCTATGCGTATTCTGGAAATGAAGAAAGTGGGGAGATCCCACCCTCTCTGTTTTATTTGTTTAAGTAAGGCAGTAGATAGCCATATCCTTCCTCTTCCATCTCATCCTTGGATACAAAACGCAAGGATGCAGAATTAATACAGTAACGAAGTCCACCTAACTCCCGAGGCCCATCTGTAAAAACATGACCCAAGTGAGCATTCCCCGACCGAGAACGAACCTCAATTCGCTCCATTCCATGACTCAGGTCCTTGTAATAGTGAATCAACTCTTTGGAAATCGGACGGCTAAAACTTGGCCAACCACAACCTGAGGCAAACTTATCCTTGGCAAAAAAGAGTGGCTCACCTGTCGTGATGTCTACATAAATCCCTTCTTCAAAGGTTTGGTCATAGGCATTGGTAAATGGAGCCTCTGTAGCAGCTTCTTGGGTGACACGATAGGCCTCTTCAGTTAAACTTTCCTTTAACACTTCTTGGCTAGGCTTTTCATAATTTGCTGCATCAATCAATGGCTTCTCAGCATCGGCCACATCGATATGACAGTAACCTGAAGGATTTTTCTTAAGATAGTCTTGGTGGTAGTCTTCAGCCAAAATGTAGTGGCGAAGTTTCTCCACCTCTACTGCAATCTTTCGACCCAGCATGCGATCCTGCTCCTGCATAACTGTGTAGATAGCTGGCAAGTCTGCTTCATCCTGGTAATATATACCGGTCCGATACTGACGTCCACGGTCATTCCCTTGTTGATTGATGGATAATGGATCAATAACACGGAAATAATAAAGTAAAATCTCTCTGAGTGACACTGCCTTCTCATCGTAAATCACTTGAACTGTTTCTGCATGGTCTGTTTCCTTGAGCAGCTGGTAATTAGTCGTTTCGACTTGTCCATTAGCGTAGCCAACACTGGTTGCTAGCACTCCAGAAATACGTGAAAAATACTCCTCTAAGCCCCAAAAACAACCGCCTGCTAGATAAATTTCTGCCATCTTTATTTCTCCTTTATCAAGTTTTTAACTCGAATTCTTTTCAAAAAAAGGATAGGAAGCCCTCTGGTCGAGAGTTTCCCCATCCTATCTGCTATTCTTTATTTTGCTTCGACACGGACACCTTGGGTATCAACTTTTAAATCATGAAGTTTTCCTTTGAAAGGTTGCTTTTCCAATTCTGCCTTAATCGTTGGCATCTTGTCATGAGAAGCCAAGATCATAACTGTCGGCCCAGCACCAGATAGATAGGTTGCATAGGCACCATTTTCTTTGGCCACTTGCTTAATCGTCGCAAATTCTCTCACCAAGTCCTGACGATAGCGCTCGTGGAAGAGGTCTCCCTCAATTGCTTGCCCAGCGGTCACCATGTCTCCTGCCAACAAGGCTGCAACCGCCACATTGGCGATAGAACTAGCTGCAACAGCTTCTTTGTAAGACAATTTCTTAGGTAAGACACCACGGCTGTCTCGAGTACGCAATTCATAGTTAGGAATGTAGGCTAGGAAATCACACTCTGGGAAATCTGCTACGATAGCAGAGACTTGTCCTTCAACGGAGCTTGCAATAACGAGATTACCATAAATGGCTGGAGCCACATTGTCAGGATGTCCTTCAATCTTGGTCGCTAACTGCAATTTTTCATTGTCTGACAAGTTGAGCTGACCCAATTGGTTGGCTAGTTCAATCCCAGCAACAATAACCGAGCTAGAAGAACCCAAGCCACGCGCCAAGGGAACATCACTGGTCATTTTCAAACGTCTTGGGTGCAAGTCTGGTACAATTTGCAAAGCGATTTTGAGCAAGAGATTACGTTCGTCATGTGGAATCCATTTGCCAATCTGGTGTTCAATCAACCACTCATCTCGTTCTTCACAGACCTCGATTTGAAGGTACTTGGTTACAGCTACACCGACCGAGTCAAAACCTGGCCCGATATTGGCACTGGTTGCAGGTACAATAATCTTCATTTTATTCTCCTAGCACCTTGAAGGTATTCAAGAGGTCGAATTCTGAAACCTTCTTCAATTCAGCTGAGACATTTTCAAGCTGGGCTTTATTAATCTTGTGTGTGATGATCACAACACGCGCCTTGTCACCCTCTTTGCCGTCTTGGAGGATTTGCTTGAAGGAAATATCTTGGGCATTAAAGATTTCAGCCAACTTCAAGACCTGACCTTTTGAGTCTGGTGCCAAGATTGAGAAGTAGTAATTTGCTTTGACATCCTCTGGATTTGCCAAGACCAAGTCACGGCTATATTCGTTGAAGTCTTTGCCAATGGTACCATCATTCAAGCGACGAACGATACGGACAATATCTGCTACAACACTCGTTGCAGTTGGTTTTTGACCCGCACCTGGTCCGTAGTACATAGACTCACCGATACCGATAGATTCTACAAAAACAGCGTTCATTACCCCATTCACACTGGCAAGTGGGTGCGCTTTAGGTAGGAAGGTTGGTGTTACTTCTGCAGCAATACCTGAAGGAGTTTCCTCGATAGAACCAACCAATTTCACTACATATCCGAGTTCTTGAGCTACAGCTACGTCTTCTGGTGTGATGTTACGAATCCCCTTGTGGGCTACATCGTCAAAGGCAACCTTCATGCCAAAGGCAAATTGGCTCAAAATAACCATCTTGTAGGCTGCATCAATCCCATCCACGTCATTTGTCGGGTCGCTTTCTGCAAATCCTAGACGTTGCGCTTCCGCAAGAGCATCATCGTAAGACCAGCCTTCTTCCACCATCTTGGTCATCATGAAGTTGGAAGTTCCGTTAACGACTCCAAGCACGCGCGTGACTTTATCAGAAGCCAAGGAATTTGCCAAGGTACGAAGAATTGGAATCCCACCAGCTACTGCTGCTTCGTAGTAAAGTGCTACCTTGTTAGCTTGAGCGATTTCTAACAATTCTGCACCATGGACAGCCAAAAGGTCCTTATTGGCAGTAACAACGTGTTTTCCAGCTTCCAAGGCACGAGTGATAAAAGTCTTAGCAGGTTCGATACGCCCCATCAATTCCACTACGATAGTAATATCTTGGTCTGACAAAATGTCATCAACATTGGTTACAAAGTTAAAGTCATTCCCTGCTGCAAGCAAGCGATTCTTTTCATCTTCATCCTTAACCAATACTTTAGCAACTTCAATTTCTGAATGTGCTGATTGATTGATTTTTTCTCCATTTTCCTTTAGGAGGAAAGGCACACCACTTGCAACGGTACCAAATCCTAATAAAGCAATTTTAACTGTCATGTTTGTCTCCTCGAAATTTTCTAATATAGCCATTATAACAGAATTTTGTGAAAATTCCTATTATAGTAAATCACTATTTCAATCTAGAAAAGAAAAAACGAATCTGATGATTCGCTCTTTAATCTAGAAATAGCTTTCCATAAAGGATTATCCAATCTTTTGCAGATTGAGCACTGCATCGTGATTCATCAAGACTTGACCATACTCTTGTAAGACTGAACGACTGATATCACTATCGTCTGCAAACTCGCGCATACGAGCCAATAGCCAAGCTGGATATGGACTTGGATGATTTTCAATATCCACTAAAATGGTCAAATAATACCGCTCATTCATCTTGTAGAGTTCAGAAGTTTCCATCTCAAAAGTCACTGTCTTGGCAAAAGCCACCAAGTCAGCCAATTTTGTAAAAGAAAGGATGTAGTAGATATAAGGCTCTTTCTTGCCCTCAGCTTCTTGTTCAGCCTGTTCTTGCTCTTCTTCCTTGGCTTCGACTTGCTCTAGAGATTGAATCGCTTCAATATCATCTTTAGTCTTTTCTGCAATGCTCTTTTCCAAGGTTTTGATAAATTCATCAGGCGACATTTGAGCCAATTCTTCCATATCTGGTAAATCCGATAAGTCTTCAAAATCTAGATTTTGGTCAATCTTTGATTTGGTTACAAAGACATCGACCTTATCAGGTTTTGGAGTCACACGGAAGCTCAACATACCTGTATCCAAAAAACTCTCAGGCATCTCTAGCTCATCCAAGATAGCATAAAAGAACTCTTCTGTTTTTTCTTGAGGAACGAGAAAGTCAGCAATCTCCATGCCACGATCCATCAAATCCTCTAAAGACATCGTGATTTTCAAAGTTGTATCACTAATTTGTTTCATTTTCATTGCTAGTAACCTCATACTTTCAGTTCTATCTATTATACTAGATTTTTAAGATTTTATCAAAAGAATGAAGCGAGAATGTGATATAATACTAGAGACCATTTTACAATACAAGAAAGAAAGTACAATGAAAAATATAAAAGTTAATGCACTGGCTAGCTTACTAGTCAATGTTCTCAATATCGTTTTTCCTCTGATAACCAATCCTTATCTGACGCGGATTCTCAGCAAATCCAACTACGGTTATTTCAATACCGCCAATACCTGGGCTAGCTTTGTCATTCCACTAGCTGCCTTTGGGATATACAACTACGGGATTCGAGCTATCAGTAAGGTTAAGGACGATAAAGATAAGATTAATTATGTCTTCTCCAAGTTATTCTATATATCTGTAATTACTTCTGTCCTTACAACAAGTATCTATTTTTTGTTTATTTACCTAGATAATAGTATTGAAAATTTGAAAGAACTCTACTACATACTTGGTGTCCAGGCTCTCTTCCAATTCCTTTATATCGAATGGATGAACGAAGCTTATGAAAACTATGCCTTCATCCTTTACAAGACATTGATTATTCGGATTGCCATGCTGGTTGCTATCTTTACCTTTGTTAAAACTGCAGATGATATCATTCCTTATGCCATCGTCATGAGTGCGACAACTATCCTCAACTACCTGCTCAGTTTTCTTTGGATCAAGAGAGAAGTTTCCTTTGTCAAAATTGGTCTCATGGAATTAATCAAAGCATCTAAGCCACTCTTGACCATGTTGCTTCTAGCTAATGCCAATATGCTCTACACCTTGCTTGATAGAATGTTTATCACCAAAGGGCCTGATGAAAACTACATTTCTTATTATACCATTGCTTCTAGCATCGTCATGTTGATTGCAAGTGTCCTGAGTGGAGCTATCAACGTCAGTATTCCACGTCTCGGCTACTATCTCGGTAAGAAAGACTACGAATCTTATAAAAATCTTCTGAACCAAGGAGCTGCCCTCTTTTATTTCCTTATCATTCCAACCAGTATTGGAATGATGGTGTTGGGAAACTACGCGGCAGTTATCTACTCTTCTGAAAAATACCTCGAAGCAGGTATTGTGACTAGTGTTTTCGCCTTTCGTACAATCATCTGGGCCATTGAGTTGATTCTCGGTAAACAAATTATCTTCATCAACGACCACGAAAATCGTTTAACAGCCTTTTACTTTATTGGTGGCGGAGCTAATATCCTACTCAACAGTCTCTTGTATTTCAATAATATTTTTGCACCAGAGTACTACATTGCTACTACTATTATTGCAGAAACTGTAGTTGTTCTACTGGAAATTTACTTTATCAAGAAGCATCATCTGCTTGACTTAAAAGAAATCTTTACTACTTTAACACGCTATACTATTGTATCGCTCGGATTCATTCCAATCTACTTAGCGTTTAAATTCCTTTTCCAAATCAACTCTTACACAGTCAACTTCAATATGATACTCATGGTTCTCTCGACTGTTGCGACTTGCGGTATCTATTATCTCTTGACGCTATTTCTTACCAAAGATAAAACACTCCACTATGCACTCAATCTTGCACTTGCTAAGATTAAAAGAAATTAAAAAATAACCTACTTATCTAAAACAAGGAATACTCCAGTAGATAGGTAGGCTATTTATTTTATCAAATTATCAAATCAAAGTAACTTGTTCATAAATCAATCAATCCAGTAATTTTTATCAGTTCCTGGATTTTGATTTTCAATAGGCGGAAGAGTCATATAGTTTTCACCAAACTCGTAAACCAGAATCTCATGGAATTTTCTAGGAACTTTCACAAGAATATTCTCATATGGCATTTCAATTGTATCATATAACCACTCTTTCTTAATTCCACTTGGATAGTAAGAGTCATAAGTAGTACATGCAAGATCTGTAGCCTGCTCAACATCATATTGCAAAGCTAACTTCTCCAATTTTTCATTCCATTTCTGTGGAGAAGTCAGTCTGAAAATTGCAGATGCAAAATAACGTGGTAAATTCTTGATACCTCCATTATCTATTTTGACTCCTTTAAAATTCAGAGACGAAAGTCTAATAAATTGCTTATAAAGCTTCATCTGTTTTCTATCACGTTCATCTGTAACAACTCCATCGTATGGAAAAATGTCAACACAAGTACCTAGAATAACTGACTTATCTAAAAGATTAGCATCTCTTCTTGTTCTAACATCATAAACTCTCATATATGTATAAGGATATCCCTTTGTTTCTCTATATGAAATTAATCTATAGTAGGGATGTTTTTCATTTTTTAATATCTCATAGAGCTTTTCAAATTCATCACGCGCTAAGGAAATATCTGTATCATCATCCCAAGGTATAAATCCTTTATGGCGTACAGCTCCTAGTAAGGTTCCAAAATCAATAAAATACTTGATTTCATGTTCCTCACACAATTCATGCAAATAGTTTAAAATATCTAATTCAATTTGTTTAATTTCTTCAAGAGTCAAAATTTTCTCTGACATCTATTATTCACTCCTAATCTTTTTACATTGAATCAATGGTTTCTTCATTTCAATAACATCACTGAGATACCTTAATAATTTTCCACAATTGAAAATCATGATGAGAGAACCTTAGCTCAACTGGTGGTAGTTGCATGTAGTCTCCGTAGTCCGAGGTCAGAATTTCATGATAATTTTTTGGAATCATAAATTCCTTACCTTCAAATGTTCCAGTAGTAACTTGTTCCAGCCATTCGCGTCTCCACACTGGTTTGTTCATATCCTTGTAGATAAGATAATCCACTTCCTCATAATCTGACACTTTACGTGATTTAGCAAGTTCTTCAATTTGTGCAACGTATTTATTTGTATTTGTGAAATAAAAAATAATAACTGAAATATAGCGTATCAGTGAATTCAGAACACTTTTTGTATTGGTGATACCTTTAAATGTATAGCAACTCAATTGACGTTTCTTTATCAGCTTTGTCATCTTGTTCTTGAAATTTGCATCATTCTCGTAGCCATCTACAGGGAAAATATCTACATAAATCCCCATATTTGAATCAATGCGAACATCTTCTTCTAGCAAGTAGGTATGGTTATCCTGCACTTTCATGAAGGGATAGACATAGTTGAGATTATTCTTATAAGACATCACTTCGTAACGTTCATCAGGGTTAGCAATAAGATAGTCTTGCAACTTTTCATAATCTTCTCGTAACATACAGATATCCATGTCATCATCCCAAGGAATAAAACCTTTATGACGAACCGCACCGATAAGACTGCCATAAGCTAGGAAATATTTGACACCAATTTTCTGACAAGTTTCATGAATGTATTCCATGATTCCTAGTTCCATCTGTTGAATCTCTCTAATATCAGTTACTTCCTGATAACGAATACCTTCATCACGTTTGCAAACAACTAATCCATAACCAATAATCAACCAAAAGATAATATTAATAAAGTTAGTTGAGTACATAATCTGACTTTCAAATAATTGACCGAACAAGATGCCAAAGAAAAGAATCATAATCAACTTTTCAGAGTTCTTTTTAGAAACAATCAAATAAGTCAAAAAGCGCTTAATTATATATCCTAGTAGAAGTAGAAAGGATACTAAACCTAAAATTCCAGAACTAACAAATATCGTTACCAAAATGTTATGGAAGTTTCCACCAATGAGAGAATTTTGAATCTCAAATTTACTGAAATATTTTGTGTAATAATCTGGAACATTCCGTACACCATAACCAAAAATTGGTTTCTCGCTTCCCATTTTGATAGCATTTTTCCAAATATAAGTTCTACCACTAGGTGTTGTTTCTATTAGATGAAGTTCACCTGTTTTTTTTATAACTGAAGAATCCGTTTCTGCATAAGATTGTCCTTTATTTAAGTCTAATACAGTCGCTTTCCCCGAGGATATGTAAATAGAGGTTACATAACTCAATCCGATGTTAGCAGCAGAAACAAGTAAAGCAGAAACAATAAAGATTAGAAATCGCTTAGCTAACTTGCCCCCGTTAATAAAGAAACTATAAAACCCAATCATTAACACTAAAGATAATAAAGCTCCTCTACTTTGCATGGTTGCGAAGTAAACTAATTGAATCACATTATTCAGTTTAAGATAGACAGAATATTTACTTCCTTTATGAATCAAATACATAGCCAAAATAATGCTAATGTATGAAAATATCGCACTAGCATTTGGATTAACAATCCCCCACAGACGTCCATTCATAACACCATAGTAATAAGATTGTTCGCCAATCTTAAATAGGATAAGGACTCTACTTATCAATAAACCAAACGCAAAAATTGCTGAAGAAAAAGATACAATTTGAACCGTATAGGCAATCCAGTCAAATAATTTTTTAAGTTTCCCTGATTGTAACATGGTAAATAATAAAACATAGGTTACCATGAAGAGGATTTCAATCACATTTCCAATCAGATGTCCAGAGCGATTGAAAATAGCTGATAGCAGATGACTTCCAGCTAAGAGTCCAAATAAGGATAGAAATTTGCGATCTACTGTGATTTCTTTCCACTTAAACAATAAGGTATAGCAAATATAAAGCACTACAATCGCTGATAATCCCTTGTAGAGGGGATTTGCTATCTTATAAACCAGTGAACTCATACTTAAAATCGAAATAAAAACAAATAGATACGCAATCCATAGTTTTGATTTTTCAAAGTATTCATCCAATTTTGAAAAATTCATTTTCAACTCCTTCTCATGATATTAGTTTTTTAATCCAACAATTTTCTTATATAGCCATGGAGAAATGACAAGTGAAAAGATCGCTACCTTGCGAAAAGTAGTGAAATAAGCATCCTTCCATATTTCGCGTCGATGCTGAACAATCCAAGTCCTCAGCTCGGCTTTCTCCTTTTGATACTCTTCACGTGAAGTAAAGATAATTTTATCGTAAACTGTGATGTACGACCAACATTCTCTGTTTATTAATTCGTATTTTAAATTAGGAAAGACTTGTGATACTTGAGCAATAATTCTCGTATAAACTTTTATAGTGTCAAATACATGCCGATTAACAGATGTTGTCGCACTTCCCTCACGATGATCATAATAATAAATTGGTTTATCAATGAATACACTACTACATCTTGTCTTTAGTAACAATTCCGTTAAAAATAAGGCATCTTCAGCTAGGTGATAATTTGTATTAAACTTTTCATCCGTAAGCAGGTCTCTCTTAAACAGTTTTGCGACTGGAAAAAATGACGTTCTGCTAGTCATCAGTAGTTCCTTCATGGTTTCTTCTGTTGACCAGAGTTCTGTTTTTCCAGAATGTGGAGGTAGGTCTGTTACAATGCCATTTTTGATATGGTGTAGAGGAGCAATTACAAAGCCTACATTCAACCCTTCAACTGCACTTGCTAAAGTAGCTAAGTAATCTTGGGTAACAAAATCATCGCTATCAATAAAGGTAACCCAAGAACCCGTCGCTAGCTGAATTCCCATATTTCTAGCATTTGAAACACCAGCATTTTCGATATGGTAAACTTTGATATTCTCATACTGATTTGCTAAATGATCACAGATTTGTCCACTAGAATCAGTAGATCCATCATTTATTAGGATTAGTTCAAAATTGGTATAAGTCTGATGAAGAATTGACTCCACACATCGTTCCAGATAGGCTTCTACATTGTAGACTGGAACAATAACGCTTATTTTTTCTCCCATCATGCTCCGTACTCTCCCTTGTACTCTCTATAACTCTTATCCATGTCTGCTATAATCACATCATGATGTGGTAGCTGCTTATCTGCTGGTGGAGGTGTCATATAATCACCAAAAGCAGTGCTGAGATAGGCATCGTAGCCAACTGGAATGGGCATCTCTGTCTCTTCAAATGGCAAGAAAAGATTATCTTCAAAAGATGCGATTGGGTACTTATTTCTCATGTAGCCAGGCCCTGAGCATAACTCCGTGATTCCATCGCTCTCAGCCAGACTGTACTTGGTCATTTCTTTTTCAGCTTTTTTCCAAATATGATAGCGGAGAGATTTGGGAGTCACCCCCAGTAAAATACGGCTTCCCCATTTCATGACTGCACCATGCTTTTCTGGAACAGTTTGGGCACAAAACAGTGAATAAATCAGTGCCCAACGAACCTGTTTTTTCCGCTCAGCTGGATTTTTCGGATAATAATCCAAAGGCAAAACGTCCAAGGCCAAACCATGTGGTAAATTCAAATCCTGCTGGTAAGGTTTGATACAGGTGGTTTCCTTGTCACGAATGGTAATAAAAAGATTACGGTCGACAAAATCCTTGTTACTCTTTGACAAGAAATAACGTTCATCTGCATAACGAGGCCATAATTCTGCCAATTTTTCATAATCCTTACGGGGCATAAAAAAATCTAGGTCGTCGTCCCAAGGAATGAACCCCTTGTTTCGAAGGGCACCAATAGCACCTCCACCACAAAGATAACAAAGCAAATCATGTTCTTTACAAAAGGCCACAAAATATTCAGCCATTTCCAGACTACGTGCCTGAATTGCTTTCAAATCACTCATGTCTCTCCTCTTCTGTTCAATAACGAGTTATATCGTTTTATTATACCATAAAAAAGCCTTAAAAATCCATCAGGCACTAAGAAAAATCAAAGTTCAAACCACTATTTCACTAGTGATTCGAACCTTGATTTTTCCTGTATTAGTTTATCTCATCCTCATCTGAGAAAGTTTAGTTTGATATTTATTTTGGTCTACTAAAAGTGCCTGTCCTCCATAAACATCGTAATCATCTACCCAATCACCTAGTTCTGGAACTGTTAATCTCTCAATGCCATTTTGCGCTCCGTCTAGGAAGGATAAACCATTGGTCAATAAGAAGCTATAAGGAACATTAGTAGAGGTCATTCCAAAGACCTTACCTAGTGCTTCTGATCCAGTAAAGAGTTTAGTTGGATCCTTGAGTTGTTGTAGAACAGCTGTCAAAACTTGCTGTTGTCTCTTGGTACGACCATAATCACCTTCGTCATCATCACGGAAGCGAGCATAATTTAGCAAGGTTGAACCATTCATCTGCTGTTTCCCAACTTTGATAGTCTGGGTTGGAGACTCTGTTTCTGTAGCATGCAAGTCATCTCCCACCGTAGCTTCGGTTAAAGGTTGACCTTCTAAGGTTGAGAATTTGGCATCAATCGTCACCCCATCAGGGAAGAGAGTGTCAATAGCGGTTGCGAAGGCCTGAAAATCAACCAAGGCGTAGTACTTAATATCCAAGTCAAAATTATCTTTCAATACTTGGCGAACCATTTCTGCCCCTTTTTGGCCTTCTTGTTCCCCTAGTTCATAGGCTACATTTAACTTGTTATCTGTTTGTTTCTTCCCGTTGACAATCTTACTATATCCATCAATATAAACTAAGTTATCACGCATGAAGCTGACCAGCTTAATTTTCTTATCTGAGCCACCAACATTTAGTACCATAATAGAGTCCGTTCTCGTCTCAGCACTATTTTGGCCAATTCGTCCATCTGTCCCCATAATCAAAATATTAACTCCATCCTTGGTATCTTGACCATTAAAGACTTCTACTTGAGCTGCCTTAGCATTGGCAGGTCTGTTTGGATCAGCATTTGAATAGCCTTTTAGGAACATAAAAATCATTCCAAAACCTACACAGGCCAGAAGAGCAAGCAATCCTGCAAAAATGCGCCCCCAACGAATCTTGCGTTTTTTGGATGTAACCTTTGGAAGAGAATGACTTTTCTGGTATTTTTTTGCACGGCTACGATTACCATAGGATGGAAGAGGAGACTGATTGATGGGTTCCATGAAAGACTCTTCCATATCATGATTTCCATTATGAATTTCTGAAAAAGCTTCACTACTGCTAGCCATATTTAACTTACCTTTCAGGTAAGCAAACTCTTTTTTCTCTCTCTCATTGAGGTAATGAATGTTCTTAAAAAGATAGTCATAACGTAACTGCTCGTGATGGCTTAAGGGATTTTCTTTACTCATCTTTTCTCCTTTACGTGGTCTGATATTGGATAAATAGGATAAGCTCCCAGAACTTTATACTGGATTCCGATGGCTTCTAATTCTTTTTGAGCAAAGTGGACCAGGGCCTTATCAGCATAATCAACATCAATGATGAAAAAGTATTCTCCCAATGCTGTCTTGAGTGGCCGACTTTCAATTTTTGTCAGGTCAATTCCTCTCCAAGCAAAGGTCGACAGGGCCTTATAAAGTGCACCTGGAAGGTTGTCAGGTAAGGTCAAGGCCAAAGTCATTTTCTCAGTTTGTGCATGCAAGGGAATACTAGGCTTTTCAGCTCCCAAAACCCAAAAACGTGTGAAATTGGCTTCCATTTCTTGAATATCCTCGGCAATCAGTTCCAAACCATATTCTTCAGCAGAACTTCTAGGTGCAATGGCTGCATAAGGCTGGTCAGGATGTTCGGAAATAAAGCGGGCCGCATAAGCTGTACTAGCTGTTACCTCGATTTGAGCCTCTGGATATTGTTCATCGATAAATTTCTTTCCTTGAGCCAAAGCCTGAGGATGAGAAAAAATCTTTTCAATCTTAGTATGACCTGGAACCACCATCAACTGCTGATGAATAGGCTGAACAATTTCTGCCACTGCTTGGATGCGAGCCTGATGAAAAAGGTAGTCCAAGGTTTCATGAACACTACCCTCGATAGAGTTTTCAACTGGCACCACAGAATAGTCCACCAAGCCTTGTTCATAAGCCTTGATAACATCTGTAATATTGGCAAAGGCCTGCAATTCCTCATGAGGAAAAGCTGTCTGCACAACGTGGTGTGAAAATGATCCCTTGGGACCTAGATAAGCAATTTTCATCTCAGTTCCTCTATAATTTCCTCTGGGCTTAGCTTAGTCACATCCAAAACCCGACTAGCCACTTCCTCATACCAAGCCTGTCTTTCTTGGAAAATAGCAGCAAGTTCTTCCTTGCTATTCTTTAGAAAAAGCGGGCGCTGATTGTCCTGATCAGCTGCTATGCGTTGGTAGAGGGTTTCAAAATCTGCTTTCAGATAGATGTTATCAGAATTGGTCTTTAGTAAGTCACGATTTCGCTGAGAAATAACCACTCCTCCACCAGTTGACACAACTTGATCTCTTTGTAGTAAATCAGCTAGGACTTCTGACTCTACCTGTCGAAAGAACTCTTCTCCCATTTCCGAGAAAAATTCCGCAATGGACATGTCTAAGCGCTTCTCTATCAGAGCATCCATATCAAGGTAATTAGGGTCCAATCCTCTTGCAATAGTCGATTTGCCAGCCCCCATAAATCCGAGTAATACCTTAGCCATGAATCAAGCTCTCCAAATCATCAAAGAAACTAGGATAGCTGGTATTGATAGCTTCAGCACGGTCAAGATCCACCTCTCCATCTGCAACCAAGAGGGCCGCGATAGCCGTCATCATGCCTATACGATGATCTCCAAAAGTATTGACTCTAGCACCGTGAAGGGCTGATTTTCCTTTGATAATCATTCCATCTGCTGTAGGTGTGATATCCGCACCCATGCTATTTAAAGCGTCTGCCACAACCTGAATGCGGTCTGTTTCCTTGACCTTGAGTTCCTCAGCATCCTTGATAACTGTTACACCATGTGCTTGGGTAGCAAGAAGAGCAATAATGGGCAATTCATCAATCAATCGTGGAATCAAAACTCCACCAATCTCTGTTCCTTTCAAGTCAGAAGACTCAACAGTCAAAGTAGCAGATTTAGCGACTGGATCAATTTCAGTTATTTCTAGTTTTCCCCCCATGGCGCGAATGACATCGATGATACCTGTACGCGTTTCGTTAATACCCACATTCTTCAGCACTACACGAGAATTTGGAACAATCAAACCTGCGACTAGCCAAAAGGCTGCACTGGAAATATCTCCTGGAACAATTACCTTTTGTCCAGTCAGTTTTTGTGGCCCTTGGACTGTGATTTTCTTACCATCCACACTTAAATGACCACCAAATTGTGGCAACATATCTTCAGTATGATTACGAGTGCACTCTTTTTCGATAATTACAGACTCCCCCTGAGCCTGCAAGGCCGCAAAAATCAAGGCTGACTTGACTTGGGCAGAGGCAATTGGCAACTCATAATGAATAGGTTTGAGGTTTTTCGTCCCTTTTAAGTGAAGAGGAGGCAGGTCTCGCTCAGTTTGCCCTGAAATACTAACACCCATTTGTTTCAGTGGAATAGTCACGCGGTCCATAGGACGTTTGGAAAGGCTGTCATCTCCAAACATTTCTACTTCAAAGTCTGCACCAGCAAGAACACCTGAAATCAGGCGAATCGAGGTTCCAGAATTTCCCATATCAAGGGCATTTCGCGGAGCTTTTAAGCCATCCATACCTACACCTTGAATGGTAATAACCCCATCTTTATCCTCAATCTCAACACCAAGGTCACGAAAAACCTGCATGGTCGAAAGGACGTCTTCGCCACGTAATATACCATAAACCTTGGTCTCCCCCTCAGCCAAACTTCCAAAGATAATGGAACGATGACTGATAGACTTGTCACCTGGAACTCGGATACTGCCGTGTAAGTGGCTAATGTTTGTTTTTAGTTTCATACTGGACCTCATACTTGCAATACTTTTACTTATTTTATCATAAAAAGCCAGAAATTCCTTAAAAATTTCTGACTTTATGATAGTTATTTCTTATTTTAGCAATTCTGAAACTGGTTCGAAAACAATTTTTTCAATGTCAGAAAGGTAAATTGCCAATTGTTGTTGCTTAGTAAAGAATTCTGACAAAAGGCTGTTTCCCTGAATCTGCTTGCCAAAGCCTTCCATCTTAGCTTGGAAGGAAGCATCTGGTATTTGACCTGTCTGGGCTAGTCTTTGAATTTCCTCTTGGAAAGCAACGTACTCTGTAAAGATTTTACTTGCCTCAGCATCTGCCGAAATCGCATCTTTAGCTGCCTTAACAGCCTTGTATTCTGGTAATTCGCGCAGACCGCGACTAAGTTCATTTGCACTATCGTAAATATTTGACATGATTTTCTCCTTATTTGATGACGACTGTGTAGTCGGTATTTTCTGTTATGAGATGCTCAGCTCTTTCCAAGTCTTGAGCATTTTTAAATGAAATTTGTAGGATCCCGTGAATATCTTCACGGTTTTCCTCGTTGATATGAATATTGACCAAGGAAGTTCCACGCAGTAGTTCCAAAATCCGCAGGATGACATCTTCTTCATCGGGAACATCGACATAGAGGTTATAAGAGCTATCCACACCACCACGCTTATGGATTTCCATAGCCTGACGTTGCTCACGCGCTTGGTTGAAAAAATTCCAAATCTGCTCTTCATCTCCCTTGCTAATAGCCTGACCAACCTCATCTAAACGTTCCTTGAAATCCTCAATTCTCTCTAGGATAGTCTCACGATTGGACAAAAGAATGGACGTCCACATCCCTGGCTCGCTTTCCGCAATTCGAGTCATATCTCGAAAACCACCGGCCGCAAAGCGCCTTGCCATCTCATGTTCTTGAGCATAGACCGCGGTCTGTTCCATGAGACTGGAAGCCAGAATATGAGGAAAATGGCTAATCTGAGAAGTGACTCGATCATGCTCCTTGGCATTAATTTCGATAAAACGAGCATGAAGACCTGAAAGCAAGTCCTTCATTTCCTCAAGTGTGTCAGAACTTGTCAGGTTCGAAGGCGTGAAGATATAATAGGCATTTTCAAAAAGATTGACATCTGCCGAAGCAGCTCCTGTCTTGTGACTACCAGCCATGGGATGGGCCCCGACAAAGCGAACAGATTTGCCAGCCAAATACTGCTCCGCTGCATCCACAATGGCTGACTTGGTCGAACCAGCATCTGAAATAATCACGCCTTCTTTCAAGTCCAAGTTGGCCAATTCCTTAATGAAAGCAATGGTTTGTTTGATTGGCAAGCTGAGAATGATGATATCTGCCAAAGGAGCAAAACTGGCAAAATCATCTGTTGCACGGTCAATCATGCCTTCTTTCAAGGCGATATCTCTCGAGGCTTGACTGCGATTGTAACCTAAAATTTCATAATCTGGATGATCGCGTTTGATGCCAAGTGCCATAGAGGCACCGATCAACCCAAGACCTGCGATATAGATTGTTTTTGCCATAGGAACTCCTTAATAGTTCTTTGTATAGTCTCGATGTTTGGCCACTGCTTCTTTTAATTCCTCTAGATTATCTGATGAGAATTTTTCAAGGATTTCTTGTGCCAGAACCGTTGCCACAACGGCTTCCATAACTACACCAGCTGCTGGAAGAGCAGTAGGATCACTTCTTTCCACCGTTGCTTTATAGGGTTCATGGGTTTCAATATCCACACTCATTAGTGGTTTGTAGAGAGTAGGAATGGGCTTCATAACTCCACGAACAACGATAGGCTGGCCATTGGTCATACCACCTTCAAAGCCACCCAGATTATTAGTACGACGAGTATAGCCGTCTTCTTTAGACCAGAGAATTTCATCCATAACTTGGCTGCCTTTACGATAACCAGCTTCAAAACCAAGACCAAATTCTACCCCTTTAAAGGCATTGATAGAGACAACTGCCTGAGCCAATCGCGCATCCAATTTTCTATCCCATTGGACATAGGAACCAAGACCAACTGGAACACCTCCGACGACTGTCTCCACAACCCCACCGATGGTATCACCGTCACGCTTGATTTGGTCAATATAGTCCTTGATTTCCTGCTCTCTTTCTTGGTTGACAATAGAAACTTCAGACTGGGCAGCTCTTTCCTTAATTTCAGCAACTGTGAGATTCTCAGGAACATCGATTTCCTTACCACCAAAGACCACGACATGGTTGGCAATCTCCATATCCAGCTCAGCCAAGAGGCGTTTAGCTACAGCCCCGACTGCCACTCGCATGGTGGTTTCACGAGCTGATGAACGCTCCAAAGAATTTCGCAAATCATCAAAACGGTACTTGATACCCCCAACCAAGTCGGCATGACCTGGACGTGGATGGGTGATTTTTCGTTTGCTTTTAAGGCGGTCTTCAATGTCCTCCGCAGACATGATATCCAGCCATTTCTGATGGTCCTTATTGACGACATCCATTGTAATAGGAGCCCCTGTCGTCTTCCCATGGCGAACGCCAGAAGTAAAGATAACTTGGTCGCTCTCAATCTTCATACGACCACCACGACCGTAGCCACCCTGACGGCGCTTAAGGTCCTCATTGATGTCCTCAGCTGTCAAAGGAAGTCCAGCTGGAATTCCTTCAATGATAGCCGTCAGACGGGGACCGTGTGATTCTCCTGCAGTTAAATATCTCATACACTCTCCTTATTTTACCAAGTAGTCTTTCATTTCTTCCAGAGAAACTGGGTGGATAGTCGCTGAACCAAACTCTGGCACCAAGACTAATTTCAGAGTATTACCACGCGCTTTCTTGTCATGAGTCAAAGCCTGATAAAGCTTGTCAACATCCCAGTTTTCATAATCAACAGGCAAGCCAAATTTCTGACACATAGCTGTAATGGACTGAGTTATACCAACTGGCATGAGACCTTTTTCCTCAGCAACCTTGGAAATCTGTACCATGCCCATGGCCACAGCTTCTCCATGCATGACCTTTCCATAACCAGCCGTTGCTTCAATGGCATGGCCAATAGTGTGGCCAAAATTGAGGTAAAGGCGTACACCATTGTCCAACTCATCCTCAACTACCATCTTGCGCTTGACCTGACAAGAATGTTCAATCAAGGTCTCCGCATGTTCCAGAATGCTCTCCACAGAACCATCCAGTTTTGTCAAAAGAGCCCACAGTTCTGGATCCTCAATCAAGCCATACTTAATGACCTCACCCATTCCTTCAATCAACTCTCTTTTTCCAAGCGTTTCAAGAACAAGTGGGTCAATCAGAACCCCGTCTGGTTGGGCAAAGGTCCCCACCATATTTTTAGCAAATGGAGTGTTAACGCCTGTCTTTCCACCAATAGAAGAATCCACCTGGGCTGTCAAGCTAGTCGGTATCTGAACAAAGTGAATGCCCCGCATATAGGTAGAGGCTACAAAACCAGCCAAGTCCCCAACGACACCACCCCCGAGAGCCACGATTCCATCGCTACGAGTCAAACCCTGCTTAACTAAAAATTCATAGACTTTCTGAACAGTTGTCAGATTTTTCCGTTCTTCGCCTTCTAAAAAGTCAAAAACAGCTACCCGAAAACCAGCATCTTCTAGGCTGAGTTTGACCTTCTCCGCATAGAGAGAGGCTACATGGTTGTCTGTTACGATAACCACTTTTTGTGGTTGCCAAAGTTCTCGCAACCATTGACCAGCCTGAGCCAGACAGCCTTTTTCAATTTGAATATCATAAGGATGATGAGGAATATCGATTCTGATTTTCATAGGAGAATCTCCTTTTCTTTATTGGTATTTTTCTGTTAAGGACCGCCAAATCTCTTCCGTCGGCATTTCCTTGCCTGTCCACAGTTGAAAAGCTTCTGCAGCTTGATAAAGCAACATTCCCAGACCATTAACCGCTGGATTGCCCTGACTTTTAGCCCATTTCAAAAATGGTGTTTCAAAGGGTTGGTAAATGATATCTGCTACTAAGAGAGTTTCTGGTAAGACTATGTTGTCAGGAACTGGAGACGATTGGCCATCCATGCCCACACTGGTGGCATTGACCAGTAAATCCGACTCAGCAATCCTTGCTTGCAGTTCAGAAACATCTTCTAAAGCATACAAGTCCACCTTAAAACCTGTCTGCTCCTGTAACTTGTCTAGGTAAGGTCTTGTTTTTTCCATCGAAACCGAACGAACAAAAACCGAAATCTGGCTGACGCCATCCAAAATAGCTTGTGCCAGAATGGACTTGGCCGCACCACCAGCACCCAGCAGAGTCATCTTTTTACCTGTAATTGTAAAAGAAGGCAAGCTCTTAAAAAATCCCTTGCCATCTGTATTATATCCAATTAAATTACCATTCTCATTGACAACCGTATTAACCGCACCAATCAATCGCGCTTCATCGCTCAATTCATCTAAATAAGAAATCACCTGCTCCTTATAGGGCATGGACAGGTTGATGCCAAACATCTGGTAGCGACGAATATTGGCTACTGTTTCTGCCAAATCACCCGCTTCAATCTCCCAAGCCACGTAAGCACCATTGGTAGCTGTCGCCTCAAAGGCACTATTGTGGATAAAGGGGGAAATAGAATGCTTAATAGGATTGGCAACAACGGCAGCTAAACGTGTATAGCCATCAAGCTTCATCCAAAATCTCCCGAATTTTTTTCATGTTAGCTAAGGAAATCTGACCAGGAGCACTAGCTTCATCTAGACTAGCAAAGGACCAGCTAGAACCCGTCACATCCGCAGTGATACGAGAAACCTTGCCCACCTTACCCATAGAAATGGTCACATATTCCTGATCAGGATTGAGGGTTTTAAAGCCTCGTGTATAGTTCATCAAGTCTAGCACATCCTGCTCCGTGTGAGCCATCACCGCAACCTTAACAAGTTTTGGATTTAAGCTCGTCAACTCTGACAAGATTTCCATCATGTTTTCAGGTGTTTCTTGGAAATTGTGGTAACTCAAAACGAGATTTGGGAAGTCCAACATTTCCTCAAAAACATCCTTGTAGCTGTAATACTCAAAATCAATATAGTCTGGTTGATAGAGTTGCGCCACTTCCTTGATTAGATGGATATATTCTTCTGGAGAAAGGTCGATTTCTCCCCCTTCAGAGCGAGTTCTCAGCGTGAAAACCAACTCACGGCCAGCGAATTTTTCAAAAATAGCTGGAGCTACCTGCAAAATCGCTTCCTTAGGCAGATAGTCGGCACGCCATTCAATGATGTCGGCATCTAGGTACTTCGTGGCATCCAGAGCCTGAGCCTCCTCTAAACTTCTTGGCATTACTGAAACAATTAATTTCATTTACTAACCTTCATACTAATTACCTTGAGGTAATTACTACTTTCATCTTTTTTATTATAGGCAAAATCTGCTGGAAGACCGTATTTATTTAAAATCTGGTAACTTCTTCCTGCAAAGCCTTTATCAATTTGTTCTGTAAATTTCTGGCGGGAAACATTGGCAGCATTGGTACTGGCAATGATAAGCCCTCCCGGATTTAAAATCTCAAGACTCTGGGAAATCAACTTGTGATAATCCTTGGCCACAGAGAAAGTTTGTTTTTTGTTCCGAGCAAAGCTAGGCGGATCTAAGACAATCACATCGTAAGTCAAGCCTTTTCGCTTAGCATACTTGAAATACTCAAAGACATCCATGATTATGAAACGATGGTCGTCTGTGCTGATTCCATTTGCCTGAAAATGCGCTTGAGACAATTCTCGTGAACGTTTGGCTAAATCAACAGAAGTTGTCTGGCTTGCTCCCCCCATGGCCGCAGCTACTGAAAAAGCTGCTGTATAAGAAAACATATTGAGCAAGGATTTACCCATAGCCAATCCATCAACTAAACTACCGCGAACTTCATGCTGGTCTAGGAAAATCCCTGTCATCAAGCCATCATTCATAAAGACTTGATAGAGGACACCATTTTCCAAAACAGTGAAAAATTCAGGTGCTTCTTGGCCATAAATATGGGCAGATTCATAGTCCAAACCCTTAAAGCGGATCTTCTCATATACTCCTAAAACCTCAGGAAAAACCTGTCTAAAGGCTTCTGAGATAACCTTGCGAATCTGATAAACATAAGAGTTATACCAAGAAAAGACAGCGTAGTCGCCATAAAGGTCCACTGTCAGACCGCCAAAGCCATCTCCCTCTTGGTTGAAGAGACGAAAGGCAGTTGTCAATTCATCTTGATAGTAGGCACTTCTCTTTTCTTTAGCTTGTCTAAACAGCGTTTCAAAGAAAGCTTGACTGAAGGTCACCTTGTCTGTGCTCACAAACCATCCCAAGCCCTTGTTTTGCTGAGAAAGATAGGCAGTACCAAGAAAGGTGCCTTCTTGACGATAGACTTCTACTTCCTGATCCTTGAGATGAACGTCTGTAAGGTCGCTAGCTTCTAGTAAAACTATTCCTTTAGCGAGCTTCTTTTCAACCCTTTTGCTGACTCTTATTCTATTCATAGTCACTATTATAGCAAATTTTGTGACAATTCTCAAAAAAGAAACTACCCTTGCTTTTTTACTTTCATTTTAAAAAATAGTATACTATACTAATAAAAAGTTAGAAATATTGGTATGAGAATCACAATAAAAGATGCTCTTCCGTCTTGGAGGAGCATTTCTTTTTATCAAGTAACCAACTAGCTCATCTTTTTTCTATTTCTGCCAATATGCGTGACAGGTAGTAATGATAGCCAAAAATAGCAAGACCAAGCAAGAGGATAAGAGCTCCTACTCCCAAGCTAATGGCAAGGACAGGGGCGAGAGACTGAACCAAGAATATGCTCCCAATTACAAGGGCCACCAGGATTACACTATAAATTACCAACAGAACCGTTGCGACTATACCATTTGAGCGATTTAGTAATTCCGTAATACTGCCCCAATTGGTTGATAGATTTTTAAAATCCTTAAAATAGTAATGGCAAGAAAGGATGACACTAGCAAGGAACCATGCCACAAGAAGGTAAATCATCGAAAGGATGGGCAAGCCTAAATAAAGGGAAATACCAAGTAAAATCAAGATAGGTAAAAAGGACTGAACAACAACTAAAATCCAAAATTTAATTTTTAGATAGCGGGCAAAATCAAAGGGCAAACTTTTAAGAAAATGAAAATTTTCCCTCTCCAGAGATAGCCCGATTGAAGGTAGACTTGTGATATTGTTATTTAAAACTGCTATATGCACTCCCACAAAAAACAAGGGTAACCAGTATAGAGGATGAATGTCTGGAACTATCTGAGAATCTCGGATTTTGGAAATCAGACCGATCATCATGAGATAAGGAAGGAAAGTACTTGTAAAAAGCACTGTAATGACGCTAGTCCCTTGTCCTAAGAGAGAAAGGTTATAGCGTAAAACCATACGTAAAAAACCCTTTTTAGTCGTTAAAATCCCCTCTTTACTGCGACGTTCTTTCTTGACCTTCTCCTCACTGTTAAGCAGAATCACGTCATAAAAACGAGGAAAAACCTTCTTTTTGCTCAAGTAAAGCAAGAAGAGAGTTAGTCCTATCCAAGCGAGCAGACCCAGGATGGCTTCTGTCGAAAAAGGCTCCACTGCTATTTTGTAAAAGAGATGAAGAGGATAAAGGAGAAATGGAATGTCTCTAACTTTGTCAACAATACGTCCAGAAGTCGACTGTAGAAAGAAGACATATATTAAAGGTATGAGAACTCCTATCCCAATCATCACATTCGAAAAAATAGACTGATACTTTCTGAAGACCGTAGTCTGAGCCAAGAAATGTACGGCCACTACCATCACTAAAGTAACAGAGACAAATAATAAGGCCAAGGACAGCAGCATCAAAGGCAAGCCCAGCCAAAGAGAAGGAGCTAGCCTAATGTAAAGGGCTAGAAAATAAGCTGGGATTGGTAAAATTCCAGTTAGAGCTGGCAAGAGAACAGACAGTCCTTTAGCGATTATAATCTCTGATTCTTTAAAAGCATAGGGCCTATAAGATGCCAAGTCCTTACTCTCATAAAAGACATTGTAAAAGGCAGTGAAAGAAGTTGAAAAGGCAACCACTAGTAAAATAGCAACCATAAAACTAAAATAAATAGGCATTTCCTCAAAAGGAAAATGAATGGCTATAATACTAAAAAAGATGAGCATCAAGAGACTGAAAAAAATGTAAGAACTTAGAACTCTAGCGGAAACATTTACTTTTTTATCAGGATTCTTGGCCTGCTTCTTTCGTAGGTTAGCCAGATTAGCTTCTTTAGATGAATAGAGGATATTGATATCCACTAATTTTTTAATGACCTTGAGACGCATCTGAAACCTCCTCTTTTCTACCAGCAAGGCTAAGGTAGATACTTTCCAAAGACTGGTCTGGGTGGTCTTTTCTCAAGTCCTCTACGCTACCACAATAAATCAAATGCCCCTTTTTCAAAATGGCAATCCGATCACAGACTTGCTCTGCCACCTCTAGGACATGGGTTGAAAACAAGACCGTCTTGCCTTTTTGCGCATGCTCCTTCATCATTTGCTTCAAATCAAAGGCAGCCTGGGGATCCAAACCTGTCAAGGGTTCATCCAAGACCCAAATATCGGGATCAGACAAGAGTGCTCCGATGACAAAGACTTTCTGACGCATTCCGTGAGAAAGGGTTTCAATAACCTGATAACGATTTTCAGCAAAATCAAAAACACTCAATAGCCTAGCTAAACTAGCCTCCAAGTCAGAGCTGCTCAGATTATAAGAGGAGGCGATTAATTCCCAAAATTCATTGGCTGTTAAGCGTAAAAATAAGTCAGGCGGGTCTGCTACATAGCCAATTTTTCGTTTAATAGATAAACGATTTTCCGATAACTCCTGACCGTCTACTAAAATACGACCACTGCTGGGTGAAATGATACTGACTAGGGATTTTATAGTGGTCGATTTTCCAGCACCATTATGGCCAATCAAGCCCATAATCTCCCCATTTTCAATCTGCAGATTGAGATTGCTCAAGGCCTCTTTATCACCATACAACTTACTAACATTTTGAAATTCGATCATGAGAAATCTCCTCTCTTTATCTATGTAATTTACTATCATTATAGCGCTTTCATTTTAAAAATCAACATTTTATATAAGATAGTCAAAAACTTATTATTCAGTTTTACGCAAACGTTTGAGCTAACCGATACTTTATGATAGAATAAAGAACAAGATTGACAAGTAAGAGGAAACATCATGCAAAATCAAACACTCATGCAATACTTTGAATGGTATCTGCCTCACGACGGTCAGCACTGGACGCGTCTGGCTGAAGATGCTCAACACCTAGCTGATCTCGGTATCAGCCATGTCTGGATGCCACCAGCTTTCAAGGCTACCAATGAAAAAGATGTAGGCTATGGGGTCTATGACTTATTCGACCTAGGAGAGTTTAACCAAAAAGGAACTGTCCGCACCAAATATGGTTTTAAAGAAGACTATCTTCAAGCTATTCAAGCCCTAAAAGCGCAGGGAATTCAACCCATGGCCGATGTAGTTCTCAACCACAAGGCTGCTGCAGATCACAGGGAAGCCTTTCAGGTTATCGAAGTTGATCCAGTAGACCGTACAGTTGAACTTGGAGAACCCTTCACCATCAATGGCTGGACTAACTTTACCTTCGATGGACGCCAAGATACCTACAATGACTTCCACTGGCACTGGTACCACTTCACAGGTACAGACTACGATGCCAAACGCAGCAAGTCTGGGATTTATCTGATCCAAGGGGACAACAAGGGCTGGGCAAATGAGGAATTGGTCGATAACGAAAACGGAAACTACGACTACCTCATGTATGCCGACCTAGACTTTAAGCATCCTGAAGTCATCCAAAACATCTATGACTGGGCTGACTGGTTCATGGAAACCACTGGTGTAGCTGGTTTCCGCTTGGATGCCGTTAAGCACATCGACTCTTTCTTCATGCGCAATTTTATCCGTGATATGAAGGAAAAATACGGTGAGAATTTCTATGTTTTTGGTGAATTTTGGAATCCTGACAAGGAAGCCAATCTAGACTACCTTGAAAAAACGGAAGAACGATTCGACCTTGTTGATGTTCGTCTCCACCAGAATCTCTTTGAAGCCAGTCAAGCTGGCGCAAACTATGACCTTCGTGGTATTTTCACAGATAGCTTGGTTGAACTCAAGCCCGACAAGGCTGTAACCTTTGTCGACAATCATGATACACAACGAGGACAAGCCCTTGAGTCTACTGTTGAAGAATGGTTCAAACCAGCAGCCTATGCTCTCATTCTATTACGCCAAGACGGCCTTCCATGTGTTTTTTACGGAGACTACTATGGGATTTCAGGGCAGTATGCTCAACAAGATTTCAAAGAAGTTCTTGGCCGCCTCCTAGTCATCCGAAAAGATTTGGCCTATGGAGAACAAAATGACTACTTTGATGATGCTAACTGTATCGGTTGGGTACGCTCAGGTGCTGAAAATCAATCCCCAATCGCAGTCCTTATCTCAAATGACCAAGAAAACAGCAAGTCAATGTTTGTCGGCCAAGAATGGGCTAACCAAACCTTTGTAGATTTACTTGAAAACCACCAAGGTCAAGTTACAATTAATGAGGAAGGTTATGGACAATTCCCAGTCTCAGCAAGATCTGTAAGTGTCTGGGCAGCTAATACTATCTAATAGCCTATAATTATCAAGCCAGGTCCAAGCGGATTTGGCTTTTTTGTAGTTACAAAAAGACCTACCCAAGTGGATAGATCTTTATTATCTTACAATTTACCTGCTACTGCATCCAACAATTCTTGGATTTTCGCTTGGTTGCTTCCTCCTGCCATGGCCATGTCTGGTTTACCACCACCACGTCCATCAACGATTGGTGCTAATTCTTTGACAAGGTTTCCTGCATGAAGGTCTTTTGTTTTACTTGCTACAAGGACATTGACTTTGTCACCGATAGCGGCAACTAGGACAAGAAGATCAGAGTAGTCTTTTTGTTTCCAGTTGTCCGCAAAGGTACGAAGGGCACCGGCATCAGATACAGATACTTGGCTAGCAATGTAACGGTGACCGTTGACTTCCTTAACGTCTTTGAAAATATCGCCTGCGGCTGCAGCTGCGGCTTTTTCTTTCAACTCAGCATTTTCTTTTTGCAATTGACGAAGTTGTTCTTGAAGTCCTTCTACCTTGTGAGGAACTTCCTTAACTTGAGGTGCTTTAAGAGTTGCTGCGACAGCTTTAAGAGCGTCCTCTTGTTCACGGTAGGCTTCAAAGGCTTCCTTACCAGTCACTGCCAAGATACGGCGAGTTCCTGAACCGATTCCTTCTTCTTTGACAATCTTGAAGAGACCAATTTCAGAAGTGTTGCCAACGTGGGTACCACCACAAAGCTCGATAGAGTAGTCACCGATAGTAACAACACGGACTTCCTTGCCGTATTTCTCACCAAAGAGAGCCATCGCACCCATTTCTTTAGCAGTGTCAATATCCGTTTCAACTGTCTTCACTTCAAGAGCTTCCCAGATTTTTTCGTTGACTTGCTGTTCAATAGCACGCAATTCTTCAGCAGTAACTGCTTGGAAGTGGGTAAAGTCAAAGCGAAGGAATTCAACTTCGTTAAGAGATCCTGCCTGTGTTGCGTGGTTTCCAAGGATATTGTGAAGTGCAGCGTGAAGCAAGTGAGTCGCAGTGTGGTTTTTCATAACACGGTGACGACGATTTGTATCAATTGCCAAGGTATATTCTTGGTTCAAGGCAAGCGGTGCAAGTACCTCAACTGTATGAAGAGCTTGTCCGTTTGGTGCTTTTTGAACATTGGTCACAGTAGCCACGACCTTACCTGACTCATCCAAGATTTGTCCGTGGTCAGCTACCTGTCCACCCATTTCAGCGTAAAATGGAGTTTCCGCAAAGATAAGTGAGGCAGTTCCTTCTGACACTGCTTCTACTTCTGCATTGTCAGCCACGATAGCAACCAATTTAGAAGACAATTGTGATGCTTCATAGTTAAAGCGACTTTCCACTGTGATGTTTTGAAGGGTTTCATTTTGCATACCCATTGAACCACCTTTGACAGCTGAGGCACGCGCGCGTTCTTGCTGTTCTTTCATGGCTGCTTCAAATCCTTCACGGTCAACAGTCATACCAGCTTCTTCAGCAATTTCTTCAGTCAATTCAACTGGGAATCCATAAGTGTCATAAAGTTTGAATACATCTTGACCAGCAATGACAGATTGACCTTTTTCTTTCAAGTCTGCCACAATGCCTTGGGCAAAGTGTTGACCTGAGTGAAGGGTACGAGCAAATGATTCTTCTTCGCTCTTAACGATTTTTTCGATAAAGTCACGTTTTTCAAGCACTTCTGGGTAGTAGCTTTCCATGATTTTACCAACAGTTGGAACCAATTTGTAAAGGAAAGGCTCGTTGATTCCCAATTTTTGACCATGCATAGAAGCACGACGGAGAAGACGGCGAAGGACATAACCACGACCTTCATTTCCTGGAAGGGCACCATCACCGATGGCAAATGAAAGAGAACGGATGTGGTCAGCGATGACCTTGAAGCTCATGTTGTCGCCATCTTGGTCATAAACCTTACCAGACAATTTCTCCACTTCACGAATGATTGGCATGAAGAGGTCTGTTTCAAAGTTTGTCTTAGCCCCTTGGATAACTGCCACCAAACGCTCCAAACCAGCGCCCGTATCAATGTTCTTGTGTGGCAATTCCTTGTACTCGCTACGAGGAACAGCAGGATCCGCGTTAAATTGTGACAAAACGATGTTCCAGATTTCGATATAACGGTCGTTTTCAATATCTTCTGCAAGAAGGCGAAGACCGATATTTTCTGGGTCAAAAGCTTCTCCACGGTCAAAGAAAATCTCTGTATCAGGTCCAGAAGGCCCAGCACCGATTTCCCAGAAGTTGTCCTCAATAGGAATCAAGTGACTTGGATCCACTCCCACTTCAATCCAACGGTTGTAAGAATCTTTATCGTCTGGATAGTAGGTCATGTACAGTTTTTCAGCTGGGAAGTCAAACCACTCAGGGCTTGTCAAAAGCTCATAAGCCCAAGTGATAGCCTCATCACGGAAGTAATCCCCAATAGAGAAATTCCCCAACATTTCAAACATGGTATGGTGACGTGCTGTCTTCCCTACGTTTTCGATGTCGTTAGTACGAATCGCTTTTTGGGCATTAGTAATACGTGGATTTTCAGGGATAATGGTTCCATCAAAGTATTTCTTAAGGGTTGCTACCCCAGAGTTGATCCACAAAAGAGTTGGATCATTTACAGGAACCAAACTCACTGATGGTTCTACTGAGTGACCTTTAGTCGCCCAGAAGTCAAGCCACATTTGGCGTACTTGTGCACTAGATAGTTGTTTCATATTGTCTCCTTATTGCTTGTTTAATTTGATTGACTTTCCAGCATTTCCACATAGTCAATAGCGACACAGAGGGAAATGACTAGATCTGCATAAGCGTCCTCCAGAACCGTTACGGTATAGGTAGAGGTCAGATGAAAGAGTTCTTTCCTGATTTCCGCAATCAACTGATCACGATCATCCAGTAGTTTGAAATTCAAATCCCAGATATTGCCCTCGATACGAAGCCCCAGATTATCAAACTCATACTTATCTCGCCAGAAGGTCAACTTCTTACGAATTACAAAACTCGATCCATCCTGAAGCTGAATCTCAAAACGAGGAAGTAGAGTCCAAATCTCTTTACTAATCTCACTGACTTGGTTACCAAATGCATCATAGATAGTAAAGGTTTTGGGAATTTTAAAAAATGATCCCTCTACCTGATAGGCGATTTCTCCCCTGTCATCCTTGATAGCAAAGCGCTCGCCTCCAAGACGAAACTTTTGTTTGACAAGAAATGTTTTCATCAACACATCCAAAAAATCAAAAGACAAGTTCATATCACGAAGGGCGAAAAACCGCGGTACCACCTTCATTCAATGAACTTGTCATTCTCTTATTCTTATGCAATTGTATGATTGAGTAGCATGACTTCCTAGCTTAGATGGCTCGCAGCACCGCCATTTCTCTGGACTAAGACAACTGAAAATCAATTCTCAACTTTCTTATTATATCGTTTTTTTAAGCTTGCGTCAACTGGAAATGATCCCCATTTAAATAACCCATTCCCTACATCTCTTCTTACTTTTTCAGGATATATTTTTTCTTACTGCTATCACTCTTTTTATCCCAACTTTTATCCCACATTTTCGAATTGCTAAAAATAGCTACGAAAATATTCCAAAATATAAAGTTTCCTATCACCAAATATATGGAATCAGTTGTTAGGTATTGTCGATCCAAACCATCCTTTAGATAGAATAGTATATATGTTTGGTTAAAAATCATTAATGTTGGCCAATAACTTTTTTTGAAAAAAGTAGACATTTTCATTATTTGTTACCGCTTTCTGTAAGGTTAAACTTAGTATACTACTAGACAGGCAAATAAGCAACTATCATAGAAAAAGATACCGTTATAAAAATTTCCTTTTACATAAAAAAACGAACCAGCTGACTGATTCGTTTTCATCCGTTTAGCTCCTACTTCCTATACATTTTAAACTGTAGGAAGAGGTCGCTATATTTTCCTGTCCATTTATGGTCAAATTTCTCATAAACTTCTAGGTGTTTCATGGTTTCAGCATCTGGATAGAATGCTTTGTCTTCTTTTTTCTCCTCTGGGAGCAGTTCCTTAGCTGGTAGGTTTGGTGTTGAATAGCCGACATACTCTGCATTTTTGAGAGCATTTTCGGGTTTCAACATAAAGTTGATAAATGCATAGGCTGCGTCTTGGTTTTTGACTGTTTTGGGAATGACCATATTGTCAAACCAAAGGTTGCTGGCCTCTGTCGGTACCACATAGCGTAGATTTTCATTTTTTTCTAGCATTTGGCTGGCTTCACCAGAGAAGGTCACGCCGATAGCAGCATTGTTCTGAATCATGTAACCCTTCATCTCGTCCGCCACGATGGCCTTAATATTTGGAGTCAATTTGTAGAGTTTGTCTACTGTCTCTTCCAACTGCTGTGAATCCTTGGAGTTGAGGCTGTAACCAAGCGAGTTAAGCCCGAGTCCCAATACCTCACGCGCCCCATCAAAGAGCATGATAGAGTTCTTATACTCTGGTTTCCAAAGGTCATCCCAATGCTCAGGCGCCTCATCTACCATTGTTTCATTGTAGACAATTCCCAAGGTTCCCCAGAAGTAAGGGATAGAGAATTTATTACCCAGGTCAAAGGACTGGTTGAGGAACTCTGGTCCGATATTTTCAAGACCTTCAAGTTTTGAATAATCAAGTGGTACCAAGAGGTCTTCGTCCTTCATCTTGTTAATCATGTATTCACTAGGAATGGCAATATCGTAGGTCGTTCCACCCTGCTTGATCTTGGTGTACATGGCTTCGTTGGAGTCAAAGGTCTCATACTGGACTTGGATTCCTGTCTCTTCTGTAAACTGAGTCAAGAGTTCAGGATCAATATAGTCTCCCCAGTTGTAGATAACCAATTTTTGACTATCTCGGCTATTGATTTTACTGTCTAGATGAGTCGCAATTCCCCATAAGACGAGGATAATGGCTACAATTCCTGCTAAAAATGAATAGAGTTTTTTCATGCTTGCTCCTCCTTCTCACGTGAGATAAAGTAATAACCAACCACTAGGATAATACTAAAGAGAAAGACAAGGGCAGACAGGGCATTGATTTCTAGCGAAATCCCCTTGCGAGCACGAGAGTAAATCTCGACTGACAGGGTTGAAAAGCCATTTCCCGTTACGAAGAAGGTCACGGCAAAGTCATCTAGCGAATAGGTGAAGGCCATGAAATAACCTGCAATGATAGACGGTGTCAGGTAAGGAAGCATGATTTCCTTGAACATCTGAAATTGACTGGCTCCCAAGTCGTAAGCCGCATGAATCATGTCGCCGTTCATTTCCTTGAGACGAGGCAAGACCATCAAGACCACGATAGGGATGGAGAAGGCCACGTGACTAGAAAGAACTGTCAAAAAACCAAGTGAAAACTTGAGTTGAGTAAAGAGAATCAAGAAGCTGGCACCAATCATAACGTCAGGTGCAACCATAAGGATATTATTGAGCGATAGAAAGGCTTCTTGGTATTTCTTACGAGACTGATAAATGTAAATAGCACCGAAAGTCCCGATAATTGTCGCAATCAAGGCTGACAGGAAGGCCAAGAAAAAGGTCTGAGTCACAATCAACATAAGGCGACCATCGCCAAACATAGTTTTAAAATGGCTCAAGCTAAAGCCTGTAAAGCTATTCATGTCATTGCCTGCGTTAAAGGCATAGCCAATCAGGTAAAAGATTGGCAGGTAGAGGACAAGAAAGACCATTCCCAGATAAATGTTAGCAAATTTTTTCATCGTTCTCTCCTTTCCTTAGTCACCCACATGGTGATGAACATGGTCAGGATGAGAATCACACCGATGGTTGAACCCATACCGTAATTGTCATTGGTCAGGAAGTTCTGCTCAATGGCAGTCCCCAAGGTGATAACGCGGTTCCCACCAATCAAACGGGTCAGCATGAAGAGACTCAAGCTGGGGATAAAGACGGACTGAACCCCACTTCTCACACCATTCATAGACAGAGGGAAGATGACATGACGGAAGGTCTCCCACTTGGTCGCACCCAAGTCATAGCTGGCATTGATGAGATTGTTATCCATATCGTCCAAGATATTGAAAATAGGCAAAATCATAAAGGGAAGCTCGATGTAGCTTGCGACAAAGATAAAGGAGAAATCGGTAAAGAGCAACTGTTGTGAACCGATTCCGATAAATTCCAAAAATTGGTTAATAGAGCCATTATGACCAAAAATCCCAATAAAGGCATAGGCCTTAAGAAGAAGGTTGATCCAAGTCGGCAGGATAATCAGCATGAGCCAGAGTTGACGGTGCTTGAGACGGGTCAAAAAGAGGGCTGTCGGATAACTGATAAGCAGGGTCATAAAGGTCACAATCCCTGCATAGAGTACAGAGTTGAAGCTCATTTTTAGGTAGGTCAAGTTTTGTGACGCAAAGTAAGATTTATAGTTTTCTAAACTAAGCTGGCCTTCGATATTGAAAAAGGATTGTCCGAAAATCAAGACCAAGGGTGCCAGGACAAAGAGGGCAATCCAAAGCATGTAGGGCACTACAAAGAGTTTAGAGCTTGTTTTCTTCATCTCTTTCCTCCTCGATTGCATTAATCAAACCTGCTTCTTGCTCTTCGATTTCCACGTATTCTTCGATACGGGCATCGAACTCTTCTTCGGTTTCGTTGAGACGCATGATATGGATGTCTTCTGGTTCAAAGTCCAGACCGATTTCCTCACCCACAATAGCCTTACGGGTTGAGTGGATCATCCATTCATTTCCAAGCTCGTCATAGGCGATAATCTCATAGTGCACCCCACGGAAAAGTTGAGTATCCACCTTAACTTGGAGCTTGCCTTCTTCAGGAAGGGTAATCCGCAAGTCCTCTGGACGAATAACGACCTCAACAGGTTCATTTGGCTTCATCCCTCCATCGACCGCTTCGAAGCGTTTGCCGTTAAACTCAACCAAGTAGTCCTCAATCATGGTACCAGGCAAGATGTTCGACTCCCCGATAAAGGTTGCAACAAAATGGTTAATCGGCTCATCGTAGATATCCACAGGTGTTCCAGACTGGACAATCTCGCCATCATTCATAACAAAAATCCAGTCACTCATGGCTAGTGCTTCTTCCTGATCGTGGGTAACAAAGACAAAGGTAATGCCCAATCGTTGTTGCAGTTCACGCAGTTCGTACTGCATATCTGTTCGTAATTTTAAGTCAAGCGCTGACAGAGGCTCGTCCAACAAAACCACACGAGGTTGGTTGATGATGGCACGGGCAATAGCCACACGCTGACGTTGTCCTCCAGAAAGTTTGCGGATGGAACGTTTTTCATAACCTTCCAACTGAACCATCTTGAGAACTTCCGCTACGCGTTTCTCGATTTCTTTCTTGTCAATTTTACGCAAGCGAAGTGGAAAGGCAACATTTTCAAACACATTCATATGTGGAAACAAGGCATAGGATTGGAAGACCGTATGGACGTCTCGCTTGTTGGTTGGGATGTCATTGATTCGGACACCGTCCAGTAAAATATCTCCTGTCGTAGCATCCAGTAACCCTGCAATGATGTTTAGGATGGTTGATTTCCCTGACCCAGATGCGCCTAAAAGAGTGTAGAATTTCCCTTCTTCCAACTCAAAGTTGATGTCTTTGAGAACCTTGGTATTGCTGTCTTCAAAAACTTTAGAGACGTTTTTGAATTCAATAATTGGTTTTTTCAATTGTCATTTATTCCTTCTTTTTCATAGATTAACAGATCATGGCTCTGTCAGGCCGCTACTACCTCGTGTAGGAGATTGAACTGCCTACATTCTTCTGCACTGACGATAGGCTTTCATCCCCTTTCCATGACATAGCAGCAGCTTTTTAACTACAGCTTCCTACTTGCTTTCACCTAAAATACGGACCTCTCTCTCAAGAGTAACGCCAGAGTGTTCTTTGACTTTTTCGATAACAGACTCAATCAAGTCCTCGTAGTCTTTAGCCGTTCCGTCAGCAACATTAATCATAAAACCTGCGTGTTTTTCTGAGACTTCTACTCCACCAATACGATAGCCTTTCAAGCCAGCTTCTGAAATTAATTGACCTGCAAAATGACCTACTGGACGCTTAAAGACCGAACCACAAGATGGATATTCTAAAGGTTGCTTGAGTTCACGTAGATGCGTCAAGCGATCCATTTCTTGCTTGATAACCTGATGGTTTCCTGGAGCAAGGGCAAATTTAGCTGACAAGACAACTGCACCAGACTCTTGAATTGCTGAGTGGCGGTAACCAAAAGCCAAATCCTTGACAGACAGGGTCTCGATTTCTCCATCCTTGGTCAAGACCTTACAAGACTGTAAGATATGGGAAATCTCGCCACCATAGGCACCCGCATTCATAAAGACAGCACCACCAACGCTCCCTGGAATGCCACAAGCAAACTCAAAGCCAGTCAAACTATGACGAAGGGCAATGCGAGTTGTTTCAATCAAGTTAGCACCAGCTTCAGCTTCGATGGTATAACCATCAACGGAAACATTATTGAGCTTGTCACACAAGATGACAAATCCACGAATCCCACCATCACGAACAATGATGTTGCTGGCATTTCCAAGAACCATCCAAGGAATATTTTCTTGATTGGCAAATTTAACAACGCGAGCCAACTCAAAATGATTTCGTGGAAAGACCAGATAATCAGCTTCTCCACCTACTTTTGTATAACTATAGCTATGCAAGGGTTCTTTAAAATGGATATCAATCCCTTCTAAAATTTCAAGCATTTTTTCTTTTACTGACATGACACTCTTCCTTTTACAAAATTCATTCCATTATACCATTTTTAAGACCATTTGACGACCCTAAAAAAATCTTGGGCTTATTTTAAACAAAAAAAGAGGTTTCCCCCTTTTCTTATGATTTTTTGCAAAAGATTGCCTTAGTTCCATAGGCAACTAGGAAAAGTTCAACTAATAGAATAACTTCAACCAAGACTGGACTTGTAATCCATCCTACTTGAGCTAGAGATGGTACCAGGTCAAAGAAGGCATGTAGACCATAGGCTGCTAGGAGATAAATCCATTTTTTCTGGCGAACAGCTTGGTAAACCCAAACAGTCAAGAGTAATTGGAAACCTAGCGCCAAGATTCTCTCAAAACCAAGCAAATAAATCTGCCAGACTGATAGCGACTGAATAGTTTTCAACATATTTTCAGACAGCAATTGCATGACCTGTGGATTTTGCGTTTGAACTGCTGAGAGAACGATGTAGAGATTAAGCAAACTAGTAAGACCTAGGAAAATCAACTCCAAGCCACCATGCCCCAATCCATAAGCCAAGGCATCTGCCTTTTCCAAACTTCTCTTTTTCTCCAACCATTTGAAGAAAATAAGACGAGCAGTTTCCTCAAAAAATGCTGCCATGGCTAGGCCATAGATGATATAGACAAGCGGATGGTCTTTCAAGAGGGTAATACTACCGTCTTTTTGAGGATGTAAAACCAAGATATGCACCAGTTTTTCTAAAATCTGTGAAGAGACAAAGAAAGCAACGGCCCCCAAGCCCAAGACAGCTAGATTAATCTGGTATTTCTTTTTGGCATACCAAATGCTTCCTAGCAAGAGAGCCAGCAACAGCACCATGGTAATGATAATATGAGTGGTCATTTTCGTCTCCTATTCTGCCTTTTCAATATCTTTTCTCATCTCTTCAACATTGAACTTAGCAAACAAGTATTGACGGTCTTGGACAGGAAAACGTTGATCCAATTGGTCAACAGCTCCCACCTCGATAATACCTCCCTTGATGACAAAGTCCATAACATGTCCACCGAAGGTCAAATCATCTGAAATGAAGTGCAGATGGTAGCCTGCCACACTGACCCCATGGAAAATTTCAGGCGTCCAGAAACCAACAATGGTCCCCGCCACATTGTCACGACTATATTCCGGTTGATGGGTTGCGACATCAGCAAACTTGGTATCTGGTGTCGACTTGGGAATCATGCGAACATGCATATGTGAAAATTCCCCACGAATCTTGATAGAGCGGAAAAGATTTTCCCCATCATAATAAGACTCGATTCGCTCTTCTAATTCCTTGTCTGTCATCTCAAACCGCTGGCGGAAAATGACCTCTGCCTGGTGCGGTACTACTGCTGCATAAGGAATAAGGGCATCTGGCGACACTTCCACAATCTCTGGCTGGTCTCCAGACCCTTTGGCCTGATAAGCCTTGCCATCTAAGATAATCAATTCTCCATCAATGGAATCCAAGGTTCCCAAACCAAGGTCACCATGCTCTAGCAATTCTCCCACTGTCATGGTACCACCATAAAGGCCGGCCATCAAGGCTCCAAGGGTATTGTATTGAAATAATTTCACTGGTTCCTGCACGTTCTTATCCATTCTCTTTCTTGTCTGTTATTATGTAAATCTTACTCCTAAGTATACCACATTTGCCCCTAGATGTGAACGAGAGAAACACTCTAGACATTGCCAAAAAGGAAAAAAAAAGGTACAATGTAACAAAATCAAGGGAGGTTTGGAATGAAGAAACAAAGCAAGTACCAAGAGGTCGTAGCTTATCTAAAAAATGGCATCGAGTCTGGACGATTTCCGACGGGAAGTCGTCTGCCTTCTATCCGTCAACTGAGCCTTGACTTTCACTGTAGCAAGGACACCATCCAGAGGGCACTGTTGGAATTACGGCACGAACAATACCTCTATGCCAAGCCTCAGAGTGGTTACTATGTCCTAGAACAAGGGCAACACCAGGATCTAGAAATCGAAGTCACTGACGAACATGCCAGTGCCTATGACGATTTCCGACTCTGTGTTAACGAAACCTTGATTGGCCGGGAAAACTACCTTTTTAACTACTATGACAACCAAGAAGGATTAGAAGACTTAAGACAATCCATTCATAAACTCCTCTTTGACCAAGCTCTCTACTGCAAGGCTGATCAACTTGTACTGACTTCTGGAACCCAACAAGCCCTTTTCATCCTTTCTCAAATATCCTTTCCTAGCCAAGCCAAGGAAATCTTGGTGGAACAACCGACCTACCATCGGATGAATCGTCTCTTGATTGCTCAGGGGCTGAATTATCAAACGATTGAACGAGGCATTGATGGGATTGACTTGGAGGAACTGGAAGTCCACTTCAAAACAGGAAAAATTAAGTTTTTCTATACCATTCCTCGTTTTCACTATCCTCTGGGGCATTCCTATTCAGAGCAGGACAAACGGGATATTCTTGACTTAGCTGCCAAATATGGAGTCTATATCGTAGAGGACGACTATCTGGGTGATTTGGACTCCAAGAAGGGCCAGACCTTCCACTATCTGGATACAGAGGAGCGCGTCATTTATATCAAGTCCTTCTCAACCAGCCTCTTTCCAGCTCTGCGGATAACAGCACTCATCCTGCCAAATGCTATCAAAGAAGCCTTTGTGGCCTACAAAAATATCCTAGACTATGACAGCAACCTCATCATGCAAAAAGCCCTGTCACTCTATATTGACAGTCAATTATTTGAGAAAAATCGGCTAGCTCGCTTATCCAATCAGGAAGCTTACCAAAAACAGATTGAGGAAAGACTAGCTAAAACACCTTGTCCCCTCCCTCATTATCCCCTACACGATGGTTTATTACTTGATCTCAGACAGTACCCTAAAATCGCCAGTCTCAAGCACAGCCAGCTGGGCTTAGACTTCTTTGAAGAGGCATACTTGGGTGCCTGTCCTTATCAATTTGTCAAGGTGTCCCTAGACAATCTGGAAAATGTTTTAGACTATTTAAAAGCAGAATTGGAATGACTTCCAACTCTGCTTTTTTCTTATTGTTCAACTTCTGTTAGGCTTGCTGCCTTTTCAAGATACTTTTGGTAGGTACCGTCATCCTTGAGTTTTTGGATAACCTTGTCCACCACTTCTTTTAAATCAACACTATTTTTTCTAAAGGCAACTGCATTGGCTTCGCCATCCTTCATCTTCAAGCTGACAGTTGCGACAGCTAGATCGGCATTTTTAGCAACATAACTAAGGGCAACAGGCTCATCCATGTGAACAGCATCTACTTTTCCAGCCTGTAACTCATTGACAGCTTCACCCATATTAGTCAGGGAAGTCAATTGCGCTTTTGGCAATTGTTCCTTGACCATTGATTCAGGAACAGTCCCTTTTTGGGCTGCAATATTAGCACTTTCAAGGCTAGTTACATCCTTGTATTTTTCTACATCAGCCTTACGAACCAAGAAACTAATCTTGTTTTCATAGTAAGGGATTGAAAAATCAAAGACTTCTTTTCTCTCATCAGTAGCGCTAATTCCTGCGACAGCTAGGTCAGCCTTACCAGTTTGAAGACTGGTTAAGACATTGTCAAAACTCATGCTTGAAATTTCCAACTTCACCCCAAGTTCATCAGCAATAGCCTGAGCCATATCAATATCTGCACCGACTACCTGATTTTTCCCGTCAACTAAGGATTGGAATTCAAAAGGTGCATAGTCAGGACTGGTCGCCACAACTAATTTCCCCTTTTGCTTAATGGCTTCAACAGCTGACTGAGAACCATTCGAACCTGACTGGCAAGCCACTAAGAAGAAACTTGCAAGAAAACTACATAAAACAAATATCCATTTTTTTGATTTCATAAATAAACAATCCTTCTGTTAATTTTGTATAATTATAACGCTATCCAAGTTGCTTGTCAAGTGTTTTTTTGAATTTTTATCTTAAAAATATTTTTTTAATTCAAAAAAGGAGCTGTCGGTTGATTTCAAGCTCCTTTTTATACAGAATAAATCTATTTTATAGTTCGACAATCTTACCTGTTTCAAAGTAAACAACCCATTCACAGATATTTTTGGCATAGTCTCCGATACGTTCCAAGAAAGCAATCACTTGGAAGTAATCACGACCTGTAACGATGGCATCTGGATTTTTCTTAATTTCTTCTGTAGCCAAGTCACGAATGCTATCAAAGTAATGGTTGATTTTTTCGTCCATGGCTGCTACTTCATAGGCCTGGTCCACTGAACCATTGAGATAGAGTTCAAGGGCTGCTTCGACGAAGTTCTTGACATCGCGACCCATTCTCTTGATTTCTTCTTCAACAGCTGGGATACGTTGCTCCCCCTTCATACGAATTGCCGCTTTAGCAATAGAAACGGCATGGTCACCCATACGTTCCAAGTCAGATACAGCTTTCAAGACGGTTAGAACGGTACGCAAGTCTTGAGAAACTGGCTGCTGGAGGGCAATCATTTCAAATGATTTCTTCTCCAATTTCACTTCGTATTCGTTTACTTCTGCATCGTCTTCGATGACTTCTTTGGCCAAATCACGGTCATGCGTGACAAAGGCACGCACTGTACGATTGATTTGAGATAGCACTTCTTGTCCCATAGCATAGAACTGGTTGTGCAATTTCTCTAAATCTTCTTCAAATTGAGAACGTAACATCATTTATCTCCTTATCCAAATTTTCCTGAAATATAATCTTCTGTTTCCTTGTGTTGTGGGGTGAGGAACATCTTCTTGGTATCGTTAAACTCGATCAGATCTCCATCTAGGAAAAATCCTGTCTTGTCAGAGATACGAGAGGCTTGTTGCATGGAACGCGTAACCAAGAGCATAGTGTATTTATCTTTTAAACCATACAAGGTTTCCTCAATCTTACCAGCCGAGATAGGATCCAAGGCTGAAGTCGGTTCATCCAAAAGAATGATTTTAGGACTGGTTGCCAAGACACGGGCAACACAGACACGTTGCTGTTGTCCACCTGAAAGCCCGATAGCTGAATCATGTAGGCGATCCTTGACCTCATCCCAGATGGAAGCTCGTTGCAAGGCTTTTTCTACTGCTTCATCCAGAACCTGCTTGTCCTTAACTCCATTGATACGAAGCCCGTAAACAACATTTTCGTAGATAGACATAGGGAAAGGGTTCGGTTGTTGGAAAACCATACCGATTTCCTTCCGCAATTCAACTGTATCTGTACGCGGACTGTAGATGTTGTGACCATTGTAAACCACCGAACCAGTTGTGGTCACCTCTGGATTAAGATCCCCCATGCGGTTGATGGCCTTGAGGAGAGTTGACTTCCCTGATCCAGATGGACCGATCAAGGCTGTAATTTCCTTAGGTTGGAAAGATAGGGAAACACTATTCAAGGCCTTCTTTTGATTGTAGTAAACGGACAGGTCTGACACCTGTAAAATCGCTTCTGTCATACTGTTTCCTTTCTATCCAAAGTGTCCTGTTACGTAGTCATTGGTTGACTGTAGTTTGGCATTTTGGAAAATATTAGACGTCTTATCATACTCAATCAAGTCACCCAAGTAGAAAAATCCTGTGTAGTCACTAGCACGCGCAGCCTGCTGCATACTGTGGGTCACGATGATGATGGTAAAGTCTTTCTTCAATTCCAACATGGTTTCTTCCAGCTGGGCTGTTGCAATCGGATCCAAGGCTGACGCCGGCTCATCCATCAAGAGAATATCTGGTTTAACCGAAATAGCACGAGCAATACAGAGACGTTGCTGCTGACCACCTGATAGGGTCAAGGCTGACTTGTGCAAATCATCTTTGACCTGATCCCAAAGGGCAGCCTGACGAAGAGAGGTTTCCACAATTTCATCCAAGACTTGCTTGCCCTTAACACCTGCACGTTCATGGGCAAAAGTGATGTTGCGATAGATAGACTTGGCAAAGGGATTTGGGCGTTGGAAGACCATTCCAATGTGCTTACGCATCTCATAGACGTTGATTTCTGGACGGTTGACATCAATCCCTTGATAGAGAATTTGACCTGTGACCTTGGCAATATCAATGGTATCATTCATACGGTTGAGGCTGCGGAGGTAGGTTGATTTCCCTGATCCAGATGGGCCAATTAAGGCTGTAATTTTATTTTTTTCAAATTGCATATCGATGCCCTTGATGGATTCTTTTTTACCGTAGTAAACATGTAAATCCTTAGTAGAGAGGGCCACTTTCTCTTCAGGAAAGGTGATGATATGCTTTTCATCCCAATTATATTTTGACATGGCTTCTCCTTTAGGCAGCGGTTAATTTCTTATGTAGGTAGCTTCCGAGTTTGCGGGCCCCAAAGTTAAAGATGAGGATAAAGATGAGGAGCACGGCTGCAGAACCTGCTGATACGATGGTGCCATCTGGAATAGTACCTTCACTGTTGACTTTCCAGATGTGGACAGCCAAGGTTTCTGCTTGACGGAAAATAGAGATTGGGCTGGTCACACTGAGAATATTCCAGTTAGACCAGTCTAAGGCTGGAGCGGATTGTCCTGCTGTATAGATAAGAGCAGCCGCCTCACCAAAGATACGACCAGAGGCCAAGACAACCCCCGTTACAATACCTGGAAGGGCTTCTGGAATGACCACATGGACCACAGTCTCCCAACGAGAAATCCCAAGGGCCAGACCAGCTTCACGCTGCGTATGGTGAACATGTTTCAAACTGTCCTCAACATTTCGAGTCATCTGAGGAAGGTTAAAGACCGTCAAGGCCAAGGCACCTGAAATAATTGAAAATCCATACTCAAACTGAACTACAAAGATCAAGTAACCAAAGAGACCTACAACCACTGATGGCAATGAAGACAAGATTTCAATACAGGTTCTGACAAAATTGGTCACAGGACCTTTTTTGGCATATTCAGCTAGGAAAATCCCAGCCCCCATAGATAAAGGAACAGAGATAATCAAGGTGATGACCAAAAGGAAGAAGGAATTATAGAGCTGAATTCCAATCCCTCCACCTGCTTGGTAGGAAGATGATTTGCCGGTCAAGAAAGACCAAGAGATGTGGGGCAAACCACGAACCAAGATATAAAGAATCAAGGATGCCAAGATGGCAACAATAATTCCTGCAATCGAGTAGAGGACAGCTGTTGCAATTTTATCTAATTTCTTAGCGTGCATAGTTTTTCTTTCCTCTTTCTTTCGTAATCAATTTAATCACACTGTTGAAGGCCAAACTCATCAAGAGTAAGACTAAAGCCAAAGACCAGAGAACGTTATTGTCAACGGTTCCCATAACGGTATTTCCGATACCCATGGTCAAGACAGAAGTCAAGGTCGCAGCAGGTGTTGTTAGTGAAGTTGGGACAACGGCTGAGTTTCCAACTACCATCTGAATAGCCAAAGCCTCACCAAAGGCACGCGCCATCCCAAAGACAACAGCGGTGAAAATCCCTGAACGCGCTGCCTTCAAGGTTACGCGCCAGATAGTTTGCCAACGAGTGGCCCCCATAGCCAAACTAGCCTCGCGGTAATGACGAGGCACCGCACGCAAGCTGTCCGTTGTCATAAAGGTTACCGTCGGTAAAATCATGACAAAGAGTACAAAAATACCTGACAAAATTCCAAAACCAGTCCCACCAAATACACTACGGACAAAGGGAACTACGACCTGCAAACCGATAAATCCATACACGACTGAAGGAATCCCGACTAGCAATTCAATTGCTGGTTGTAAGATTCTAGCACCTTTTGGTGAAACCTCCGTCATAAAGACTGCCGCACCAATGGCAAAAGGAGTTGCGATAAGGGCTGATAGGATTGTGACAATAAAGGAACCCAAAATCATAGGAAGGGCACCAAATTGTTTACCTGAAGGATTCCAAGTTTGTCCAAATAGGAAATCAAAGATATTGACTCCATTGACAAAGAAGGTCGACAAACCTTTTTGGGCTACGAAAATCAAAATCATAGCCACAATGATGACAATCAAAGACAGACAGGCAAAGGTCAAGCCTTTCCCTAGTTTCTCTAGACGAGAGTTCTTTGAGGGAGAAAGTAATTTTTTAGCTAATTCTTCTTGATTCATTAGTGACTCCCTTCTAGTGCTGTCACCGTTCCAACAGCGTCTTTTTCAACCTTCATTTCCTTGACAGAAATATAGCCCATCCCCTTAACAATTCCGCTTTGCGCTTCATCTGAGAGGACAAAGTTAAGAAATTCTGCCACTAATTCATTCGGCTGACCTAGAGTATACATGTGTTCATAAGACCACAAAGGCCAGTTATTGGTTGTAACATTTTCTGCAATCGGCTCATAGCCGTTCAATTTCATGCGTTTAACTGAGTCATCCACATAGGCAAAAGCTAGGTAAGAAATGGCTCCTGGTGTCTGGGAAACAATGTTTTTGACCATCCCATTTGAATCCTGTTCTTGACTCTGAATGGCAGATTGGCCATCCATAACAACACTATCAAAGGTTGCACGCGAACCAGAACTTGCCGCGCGGTTGATAATGGAAATGGCTAGATCTTTTCCACCGACTTCTTTCCAGTTGGTTACTTGACCTGTGAAGATGCTACGGAGTTGTTCAGTTGTCAGATTTTCAACATCAACTTCCTTGTTCACAATCACCGCCAAGCCCGCTACGGCTACCTTATGATCCACTAGAGCGGATGCGTTGATACCGTCTTTTTCCTCAGCAAATACGTCTGAATTTCCTACATCAACAGCTCCAGACTGAACCTGAGACAGACCTGTACCAGATCCTCCACCTTGGACGTTGACTGTTTTTCCAACGTGCATAGAGCCAAATTCATCTGCTGCTGCTTCGACCAAAGGCTGAAGAGCCGTTGAACCAACAGCTGTCATGGATTCCCCACGATCAATCCAGCTAGCACATCCCGCCAAAGAACCTGCCAGCAAAAGAGCTGCAAGAGATAAAGCGAGTTTTTTCCTTTTTTTCACTGTTTTTCTCCTTGAAAATAATGGTGAATGCTGTGAATTTTTTCAACTATTTATTTATGTTTTTCTTTTTTAAAATTGGGAGCCAACCGAAGTTGCTAGCTTAGTTTTACTAGAAATTTGCTCAATTACCTTTTCCACCAATTTTGACTTAAAATGAAAGACAATTTGAAAAAAATCCATACTTCCACTATAACATAGACAAGCTACTTTGACTAGCATTTTCACTTGAATCTGAGTCCTTTTGGAAAATAATTTTTCAAAACATTTCCCGTCACCTTAGCAAAGCCCAACCCATTGCCTTGAACCAAAACTTGGTACCAACCATTTGGCAGACTTTCTGCCAGCTGAACAGTTTCTCCAGCCACATACTTTACAAACTCTTCTTGGTCAATTTCAACCGACTGCTTGACCTGACTCGGTTTCAAGGCTAGACCAAGAGCAAAACTAGGCTCAAAGCGTTTCTTCTTAAAGGTACCCAGATGCAGTCCATTACGAGCAATCTTGAGCTTCCCTAAATCTGGCAAAAATTCTGGCAGGAGATAGAGTTGGTCACCAAAAGTCTGCAAGATTCCCCTTAGATTGATTTTCAGGTGTTTTTGGGCAAATTCCTGCCACAAAGTAACTTGTTCGCGGCTGAGATTGCTCTTACTTGCCTTAAATTTAGGAGCTGGATTGTCACCTCTAAATTGTAAATGAGCTACAAACTGCCCCTCTCCCTTAAACTGATGAGGGTACATCCGAGCTGTTTCTGGCAGGTCAATACCAGCTACCATTCCATTGATATGTTCAACTGGCAGCAAATCAAAATCATACTCTTCCAGTAGCCAATTGACAATCTCTTCGTTTTCCTCGGGGGCCCAGGTACAAGTTGAATAAACCAGACGACCACCTTGAGCTAACATGGTCACGGCATCTGCTAGAATTTCTCTTTGCAAGCTAGCACATTGACTCGGATAATCTAAGCTCCAATAGTCCATAGCATCTGGTTGCTTACGAAACATCCCTTCACCAGAGCAAGGAGCATCAAGGACAATGAGGTCAAAATAGCCTTTAAAAACCTTGGCCAAGCGGTCAGCAGATTCATTGGTCACCACGACATTTGTCGCTCCAAAGCGCTCCATGTTTTCTACTAAAATCTTAGCCCGTTTGCTTGAAATTTCATTGGAAACAAGGAGACCCTCCCCTGCTAGATAGGCTGCCAGCTGAGTTGATTTGCCACCCGGTGCAGCAGCCAAATCCAAGACTTTCATACCAGGACTGGGCTGGGCTACCTGAGCAACCATCTGAGCAGCAGGTTCTTGCGAATAAACTAAACCAGTAGCATGCTCAGGCGATTTCCCAGACACCTTCCCGTAGTGGCCCCAAGGAGTTTGAGGAATGGCATCAGAAAAGGAAACTGGCGCTTCTTTTAAAGGATTGATCCGAAAAGCCGAAACCGCTTCCTCCTCAAAAGAGGCAAGAAAATCTCTTGCCTCATCTCCTAGTATCTCTTCATATTTTTCAACAAATCCTTCTGGAAATTGCATTTAAGTTCTTTTCCTTTCGTAAATATAGGACTGAATTTCCTCCTGCATCTCAAGAGGTAGCATCATGACCGGCTGTCTGGTTTGAAAATTAGGAGTTTCACCAGAAAGGGTCACCACCCGATAGCCCAGACTTTCCCCTAAAATATTAGCGGCAGCATAATCCCATGGTTGCAGATAAGTGACATAGGTCAATAAATGCCCTGACAAAATCTTGGCAAAACTAATGGCCGCACTCCCATAGACACGAACACCGAGGACCGCTCGACTCAAATCAGCCAAGCCCCATTCATTGGTTTCCAGCATGCCACTATTCCCTGCAATAAGGAAATCTCCAAGTGGTTTTGGTTTAAAAGGAGCTAGAGGCTTATCATTTAGACAAACTGGAAAGGCTCCGCCACCGTGGTAACAATCCCCTTTGACCACATCATAAATGAGACCAAACTGACCTTGACCATTCTCAAAATAAGCCATCATAACAGCAAAATCTTCCTGCTGGGCTACAAAGTTATTGGTCCCATCAATGGGATCAATAACCCAAACCCTGCCCTCTTGAACCGAGGCTCGCAGACAACCTTCTTCAGCACAAATCTTATCCTCAGGATAACGGGATAAAATCTCACCAACCAAGAGTTCCTGAACTTCCTTGTCCAGTCTGGTCACCAAATCTGTTGGAGAGGACTTGGTCTCAACACACAAGTCTTCCTGCATGTGGTCAAGGATGCACTGGCCCGCTCTCTTAATAAGCTCTTTAGCAAATTCAAATTTACTTTCCAAGAGAAATCTTCCCTTCCCCTTTTTCCTTGGCAGTCTGAACTGCTCGATAAAGCGAATAGCCACTAACTGTTTCAAATTCTCGGCCCAAACGTTTTTCTTCGCTCTTGCTTGGCACGACCGCTTTGAATTCCTTATAGGATTCCAGTAACTTTTTAGCCTCTACCTTGCCCTCATAGGCAGCTTCAACATCATTAAAAAAAGAAAGCACTGAAGCAAGTTCTTCAGTGCTCCACGACAAATCTAGTGGGTAACTATACTGTTTGTTCATTAACTAATACCAGCTCTCATTCTTGCTTCTTTTAGTTCTTGCTTACGATAACTACGAGGGAGAAAAGCACGAATCTCATCTTCATTAAAACCGATTTGCATGCGTTTAGCATCGATAATAATTGGACGACGCAAAAGACTAGGATACTGCTCAATCAAATGAAGCAATTCCGATACCGAAATACTCTCTACATCAATATTCAATTTTTGAAAAATTTTTGAACGAGTTGAAATGATGTCATCAGTACCATTTTCGGTCAAGGAAAGGATGTGTTGCAATTCTTTTCTTGTTAAAGGACTGGTCATAATATTGTGTTCCACAAAGGGAACCTTATGTTTTTCTAACCAGGCCTTAGCCTTACGACATGATGTACAGCTCGGTGATAGAAATAGTGTAATCATGCTTTTCTCTTCTTATCTATACTTTGCTATTTCTATTATACACAAAAATAAAGCGCTTGACTAGCGATTTTTTAAAAAAAGCCTATTTTTCAAGAAAAATAGACTGTTTGCGAACGATTGATATATTCTGGATTTAGTTAATTCACTCTTAACGATGGTTTTAAATTATATGATTTTTTATATATACAAATTAAAAACGTCTTTCGTTTTACTTCCTACGACTTTTCAGGTACAGAAAACCAAAGAAGCTTTCATAGAGGGTGAAAAAGAGGAGGAAGGCATGAAGGAAGAAGGTCTCTGGCAAAATCAGAATCACTGGATCCTTAGCTGGGTCAAAAAGCCAGGTATCATCTCCCACAAAGAGAATTTGATGGAAAAGAGTAAAGAATTGGTCAAAACCAATCAAAACTCCCCCAAGACCAATCAATACAGGCAAGACAACTAAAGCCAGAAAATTTTTACGATAGAGAGACAAGAATCCCTTTTTCACAATTCCTTTGATAAAGAAATAGAAACTTGGCAGTGTCACTAAGGCTACTAGCTGAACCAAGTGAAAGAGGTTTTTGACCACCGCAAAATGGTGTAGCCCAGCTGCTGACGAACGAAAATCAGGCATCTGCAAGACCTGACTAAAAGGGTTGGTCAGGTAATTCATCAAGATATGAAAGTTGTACTGAATGGTTTCCGGTTTTAGATAGACTCGATTTGTTAAGTTCAACCACTGAATTTCCATAGGATAAAAGATCCAAGCCAGATAGATAGTCAGAAGGATTGAGAGGGAGAGGAGAAAGAACATAGAGCTCCAAAAGATCAATTTAGTTTTCATCAAAGTTCCACTCCGCAAGGCTAGAAACTACATGAGTCGGTGCGATTGGCAGGTCTGCTACTTCTTCTGCCTTGGTAAAACCTGTCGTCACCAAGAGCGTTGGAATGCTATTGTCAATTCCTGCTCGAATATCAGTCAAGTAATTATCCCCAACCATGATTAACTCTTCACGTTCCAAACCTAAGTGCTCAACCGCCTTGTCCATAATAATAGCATTTGGTTTCCCGATATAAACAGGCTTCACTCGTGTTGCTACTTCAAGAAGCGTAATCAGTGAACCAGCACCTGGCAAAAGACCCCGTTCTGTCGGGATATTGAGGTCAGGATTGGTTCCGATAAAGTGAGCTCCCTTTTGAATCGCAAGAGTTGCTGTCGCAAATTTTTCATAGTCGACTTGCCAGTCCAGGCCTACTACTACATAGGCAGGATTCTCCTTGTCTTCGACATAGCCCGCCGCCTTAATGGCATCTTTGAGTCCTGCTTCTCCGATGACATAGACGGTCTTTTCAAGCCCCAAATCATTCATATAATCGATAGTCGCCAAAGTTGCTGTGTAAACAGTCGATAGAGCTGTATCGATATTAAAATTCTGAGCCAACATCTGCTGAACACTCTCAGGAGTGCGGGTTGTATTGTTGGTCACAAAAAGATAAGGAATGTCCCGCTTTTTCAATTCATGGACAAAAGCCTCTCCTGCTGGAATTCGATCCTTCCCCTTATAAATGGTTCCGTCTAAATCAATTAAATAGCCTTTATATTTCATCTATTTCTTCCTAATCCTTTTTTATTTCTTGCCAAGTGATGATAGCTTGGGCATTGGTAGCCCCGTCGCTTGTGATCTCATGCTTGCTTTCCAGTCCAGTCCGTTCAACAGCCGATGTAATCACCCCACCTGGTCGAACTTCCTTGACATACTTGAGATTGATTTTCTTGGGAATATATTGGGTCAAAAAATCCGCTCCCATGACCTCAAAAATCCAATCCAGATACTTACTGTTATTGACATGACCATTCATATCCAAGTCGTAAAAACGAACATGGTAATCCTTGCTGACTGGCTCGTTCAAGGACTCATACTTTGGTCCACGGATGAGCTTTTTATCAAAATCAGACTGGTAAGGAGCCACAATCTCAGGTTCGACAGCATGGACTTTTCGACTATCTCGGTCCATGAGAACAAAGGTCGCCATCATGTGAATGAGCTCCTGCCCCGCTTCATCATAAATGGTAAAGCGACGGTAGCAAAAAAGTCGATTATAGCTCAGGGCTTCCGTTTCGATAGTGATTTCCTCTGCAAAACGAGGCAAACGAACCACCTCAATATCATAATCTGTGATAATCCAGACCAGATTATGCTCTTCCAAAATAGTCTTATCACTAACCCCCAACTCAATAGACTGCATCCCTGAAACTTGCAGGGATAGCAAAATCACATCTGGAAGCTTGATATGACCGTTCATATCAGCCATATCAAAAGGAATTTTCATATTCATTTGATAAGTTAAGCCCATCATCCTACTCCAAAATAAATCGTTCTGCTACAGTGTCTCCTAAAAAGAGACCTCTTTTTGTCATGCGCACGCGATCACCGTCTATTTGCATGAGACCTTGTTGAACCAAATCTCTGACAATTTCTCCATAAAGTCCATCGAAGGACCGTCCAAATTTTTCCTCAAATCGCGCCATGGAGACTCCTGATTTCTTGCGGAGGCCCAAGAACATTTCTTCTTCCATCTGCTCCTTTTGACTCAAGTGCTCTTCTGTGATGCGAGCATTACCTTCCTCAACAGCACTGAGATAATGACGAATCGGACCATGATTTTTATAGCGGACACCATTGACATAACCAGATGCCCCAGCACCGATGCCATAGTATTCAGCGTTGTCCCAGTACATGAGATTGTGGCGACTTTCAAAACCAGGCTTGGAGAAATTAGAAATCTCATAATGCTCAAAACCAACTCGCTCAAGCTCTACGATGATATACTCAAACATCTCAGCTTCCAGTTCCTCCTTAGGCAGAGGCAATTTCCCTCGTCGCATTCGGTTCATAAAGACCGTATGATTTTCTAAAATCAAGCTATACAGACTCATATGGGGAATATCCAGCCCAATGGCCTTAGCCACATTGTCCTTGACCTGCTCCATGGTCTGACCTGGCAGTGCATAAATCAAATCGATGGAGATATTGTCAAAACCAGCCAGTTTTAGACGGTCGATATTTTCATAAATATCCTTCTCCAAATGACTGCGCCCAATCTTTTTCAACATCTTGTCATCAAAGGTCTGCACACCTAGAGAGACACGATTGACAGCCGAGTTCTTCAAAACGGCTATCTTATCCGCATCCAAGTCACCTGGATTGGCTTCAATGGTCAACTCTTCTAAGGCAGACAAGTCCAAGTTTTTAGTCAAGCCATCCAATAAAACCTCCAGTTGAGAAGCTGACAAAGCTGTCGGTGTGCCACCACCGATATAGAGGGTTCTCAACTTTTGAATATCATAAGATTGAAACTCTTCTAACAGATGTTCCAAATAACTATCTACCGGCTGATTCTTGATAAAAACTTTTGAAAAGTCACAATAATAACAAATCTGGGTACAAAACGGGATGTGCACATAGGCTGACGTTGGTTTTTTCTGCATAGTAATTATTATACCACAAAAGCGAACAATACTTAGAATTCCGTTTAACAAAATTCTAGCATTGTTCGCTTTTTTTATCTAATCATTCTTTGTAGTTTATGGATAAAGCAACTCTCAGAATCAATCTAGTTTGTTGTTAAAATACAAAAGGATGAATGTTCATTTGACTAAATTTTTAGTCTTCTTTTTTCTTTCCAAGAGCAAGTCCGAGACCACCTAGCATACCAAGAAGTCCTAGAGATGCAAGAGTCGCATTTGATTCTGTTCCTGTATTTGGCAATACATTTTGAGAATCATTTGATTTAGCTCCATTATCATTAGTATTCTTAGTATCTACCTGATCTGCATTCGGAGTTAGAGTTTCTGGTGTTACCTTAGCTGGAGTTTCTACTGGAACTTCCACAGCTGGTTTACCTGGTTCAGTAATCTTACCTGTACCTGGAACTTTAC